>JAWXUF010000015.1:0-26623 GCA_044432865.1 bacterium
GTATTAGAGAAATGAACTAATTTATTCAAATTTCTAATACTTTTATTTTCGTTTAAATACTTAAATTATAAATAATACTTACTGTCAACTATTTGTCCTTGACTTGGGTACCATTATATTCTACTTAATCTTGTTATTTGAATTTCTTTAAAAATCTACTCCATGGAGTTTCTTTTGCTGTTGATTCTTGATTACTTAATGATTCAAAAATTTTCTTTTCTTCAGATGATAAAGATGTAGGGGTAACTACTTGAATAAGACATAATTGATCTCCTGTAGATCCACCACGTACACTTTTACATCCCTTACCTTTTAATTTAAATTTTTGTCCAGATTGAGTACCTGCAGGTATTTTTAAATTAACTGGTCCATAAGGTGTTGGTACTTCTACAGTACATCCTAGAGTTACTTGAGCGAAAGATAAAGGTAATTCTAAATAAATATCTTGACCTTCACGTACAAACTCTTTATGAGATTTAACACGTACATTTACGTAAATATCTCCTTTAGGTCCACCATTAGCACCTGCTTCACCTTTACCATGAAGACGCATTGTTTGACCATCATCAATTCCAGCAGGAATATCAACTTCGATTTCTTTAGTATTTCTAACTGTACCTTTTCCAGAACATTTATCACATTTTTTAGAAATCTCTTTCCCTTTTCCACGACAATCAGGACAAGTCATTTGTTGTTGGATACGACCAAACATTGTATTTTGGAATCCAACTACTCTACCTTGACCATTACATTTTTTACATGTTTTAATATCTGATTTTGAATATGCACCTGTACCACCACAAGCACCACATTCATCATCAAGAGTAACTTTTATAGTTTTTTTACATCCACTAATTGATTCTTCAAAAGATAAAGTTACACTAACTTCAATATCTCTTCCTTGTCTAGCTGCATTAGGATTTTGACGTCCACCTTGACCACCAAAGAATTGACTAAATATATCTGAGAAATCTCCAGCTCCGCCGAATCCTCCTCCACCACCACCAAATCCTTGTGTTGGATCATCATGACCATATTGATCATAACGAGCTTTTTTACCTGAATCACTTAATACATCATTAGCTTCATTAACTTCCTTCATTTTTTCTTCAGCATTTGGATCTGTTGAAATATCAGGATGAAATTCTTTTGCTTTTTTTCTATATGCTTTTTTTATTTCATCTTCAGAAGCACCTTTTGATATACCTAGGACATCATAATAATCTCTTTTTGCCATTGTTATAAAAAACTCCTTTTAAAATTTCATAGGAGACATGGTCTCCTATGATTATAATTTATTAATGTACTTCTGTGAAATCAGCATCTACAACATCATCTTTTTTAGATGTGTCTTCTTGAGGTTGATCTTGTTGTGCTTGTTGTGCTTGTTGGTAAGCTTTTGAAGATAATTCATGTAATACTTTTTCTAAATCATCTTTTTTAGTTCTAATTTCATCTAAGTTTTTAGAATCAATTGCAGCTTTTAAATCATCAGCTAATTTAGTAGCATTTGCAGCTTCTTCTTCAGAAATTGAATCTTTTAAATCTGCTACAGCTTTTTTAGTTCCAAATACCATTTGATCAGCTTCATTAATTAATTCAGCTTCTTCTTTTCTTGATTTATCTGCTTCAGCATTTTCTTCAGCTTCTTTAATCATTCTATCGATTTCAGCATCAGATAATGATCCTCCACCAGAAATTGTAATGTTTTGAGATTTACCAGTTCCTAAATCTTTAGCAGAAACATTTACGATACCATTTGCATCAATATCAAATTTAACTTCGATTTGAGGTACTCCTCTTGGTGCAGCAGGAATATCTGATAACATGAATCTTCCTAATGTTTTGTTATCTGCAGCCATTGGTCTTTCACCTTGTAATACATGAATATCTACACCTGGTTGGTTATCAACAGCAGTTGAGAACACTTGAGTTTTAGAAGTTGGAATAGTTGTATTTCTTTCAATTAATTTAGTAAATACATTACCCATAGTTTCAAGACCTAATGAAAGTGGAGTTACGTCTAATAATAAGATTCCTCCTACATTTTCATCTTTTGATAATACAGCACCTTGAATAGCAGCACCCATTGCTACAGCTTCATCAGGATTTACTGTTCTATTTAATTGTTTACCTAATTCTTTTTTAACTGCTTCTTGTACAGCTAAAATTCTTGTAGATCCACCAACTAATAATACTTCATCAATATCATTTTTAGTTAATTTAGCATCTTTTAATGCTTGACGTACTGGTTTCATTGTTCTTTCAACTAAATCATAAGTTAATTCATCAAATTTAGCTCTTGTTAAAGTTGTAGTTAAATGTAATGGACCAGCTGCTCCCATAGAAATGAATGGTAAAGATACTTCAGATGATGTTGCACTTGATAATTCTTTTTTAGCTTTTTCAGCAGCATCTTTTAATCTTTGTTTTGCCATTTTATCTAATAATAAATCTACATTATTATCTTTTTTGAAGATTTCAGCTAAGTAGTTAATAATTTTATCATCAAAATCATCTCCACCTAATAATGAATCTCCAGCAGTACTTAATACTTCAAAAGTTCCATCATCTAAACTTAAGATTGAAACGTCAAATGTTCCTCCTCCTAAGTCATATACTAATACTGTTTGTTCTTTATCTTGTTTATCAATACCATAAGCTAATGCTGCAGCTGTTGGTTCATTAATAATTCTTTTTACATCTAATCCAGCAATTTTCCCAGCATCTTTTGTTGCTTGTCTTTGAGCATCATTGAAGTATGCTGGTACAGTAATAACAGCTTCTGTTACTTTAGTTCCTAAATATGCTTCTGCAGTTGCTTTTAAGTTTTGTAAAATCATTGCACTAATTTCTTGAGGAGTATAGTTTTTACCTTCTACTGTAACTTTATATTTATTATCTCCCATATATCTTTTGATTGATGCGATTGTATTTGGGTTTGTAATTGATTGACGTTTTGCAACATCTCCAACTTGAATTTCATCCCCTTTGAATGCTACTACTGATGGAGTAGTTCTTGCTCCCTCAGCATTTGTAATTACTTTAATTTCTCCTGCTTCCATTACTGATACACATGAGTTTGTTGTTCCTAAGTCAATTCCGATAATTTTTGCCATTTTTATATTCTCCTTTTATTTTATTCTGACACTTTAACCATTGCTGGTTTTAAGATACGATCTTTATATTTGTAAGCTTTTGAAAGTTCTTCAACTACTACGCCTGCCTCAGCACCTTCAACTTTTACATTTTCTACTGCATGATGAAGAGTAGGATCAAATTTATTGTTTAATGAATCTACTTCAACTAATCCATCAGCTTTTAATACATCTGTAATTTGTGATGCTATCATTTTAAACCCAATTAAGAAGTTTGCTAGATTTGCATCATCTGTTTGCATTTGACATGCTTTTGTTAAATATTCTAAAGGTGTAATTAAATCAGTAATTAAATTTGCACTAGCATATTTACGATCTTTAATTTGTTCTTCCTTCATTCTATTTTTGAAATTTACCATTTCAGCTTGATTTCTTAATAACTGATCTTTTAGATTTGTTATTTCTTCTTCTTTTTGAACTAATAATTCTTTATCAGAAAGTTTCTTTTCTTTCTTTTCTTTTTTGGGTTTTTCTGTTTCCTCAGTAACTTCTTCAACTACTTCTTCAACAGTTTCTGTTGCTTCTACTTTTTCTTCTGTAAACATTTCATCCTCCTACTTGTCAAACAACTTTGACATATTATTTGCTATATATTCTAGAAGTGGAATTACTTTATTGTACTCCATCCTAGTGGGACCAATAACTGCTATAGTACCGCTATCACCATTATCTATTTGATAAGGTATAGAAATTACTGTACAGTCATTAATTGATGATATTTGATTATCTTGACCAATTCTTACACTTAATCCTTGTTCATTAGACACTAAATCTAAAACATTTCCATTTGAAATCGTTGATAATAATCTTTTAACAGTATTAATATCTTGGAATTCTGGTTGATTAAATAATGGATCAATATTTGATTGATATACTTTCTCTTTAGTAAACTTAGCAAATGCTCTTGTAAATGCATCAGTTAAATCATCATAATATACAATATATTCTTTTATATTATTTTTAACTTTTTCATCACTTAATATTTCACTAATATCAGATATATACTTATCATTAAGCAGTTTATCTAATGTTGTTACAGCAAGTTGTAAATCTTCAAATGAATAATTTGGAATATTTAATTTAATGTTTTCAACATGACCTTGGTTAGTTACTACTAACATTACGGCTTGAGATTCACTAATTTTAACTAAATCAATTTTCATTATTTTACTATGCTCTAATTGAGTGCTTGATGCAACTGTCATATAACTTGTCATATCACTTACTAAATTAATTGCTTGTTCTAATAATTCTTCTTTTTGTAAACTAGTGTTATTAAATAATTGATCAATTAATGGAAACTGTTCAATTACTTCGTTGTTTCTCGTAACAAAATTTTCTACATAATATCTATAACCTTCTTCAGATGGTATTCTACCACTTGATGTATGAGTTTTAGTTAATAAACCAACTTCTTCTAAATACGCCATATCATAACGAATTGTAGCACTTGAAAAAGCTAAATGTGGTTTTTCAGTTAATTGTTTAGAACCAACCGGTTCGTTTGAATCAACATACTCTTCAATTATAGTTTTTAGTATTAAATTTTGTCTATTGGATAATTTATCAAACATTAAATCACCTCCAGATTTGCACTTGATACTCCTGAGTGCTAATATCATTATAAACTAACTCATTTGCACTGTCAACACTTGAGTGCTAAAATTTCATAAAATATTATATGTATAAAAAAAAGATATATACTTTAATTAGTATATATCTTATGTAAAATGGCTTTGTTTAAAGATTATTCACTTTTAATTTTTTATAATGTTTTAACAAATACATTATTTTTCTTTTCATCTTTTAATGTTGAATTAGGACCATGACCTGGACAAATTTTCGTTTTAGGATCTACTCCATCAACAATTTGTTTTAATGATTTCAATAGTATTTTATGGTCTCCTGTTGGGAAATCAGTACGACCAATACTATTTTGAAACAATGTATCACCAGTATATAAAACATCTTTATGTAGATAACAACAACTACCTTGAGTATGTCCTGGAGTATGAATTACTTCTATTGAAAAGTTAGAAATTTGAAGTGTATTACCACCATGAACTTTTACTATATTTAATTTTTTAAAATCAAAAGATGGGATATCACCAAGCATATTATATAAGTTACAATGATTCGTCATTCCAGGATAATCTAACTCATGAATATAAATAGGACAATCAAACATACCAATTCCATCAAGATGATCACAGTGGCAATGTGTTAGTAAAACAGCTACTACTTTATATTTTTTTATTTCTTCAAGATATTGAGCGATTTCATATCCTGGGTCGATTAAAATACATTCATCTCCAGAATTAATCATATATGTGTTTGTTTCGAATTTACCTGCAGTTATTTTTTTCATATTCTTCTCCTTAATAAAAAAAATCTATTCATAACGAATAGATTTTCTTTAATTATTTTTTCTCTCTGTGAATTTGATGTTTATTGCATCTTGGGCAATATTTTTTCATTTCAATTCTTTCAGGATTTAATTTTTTGTTCTTATCTGTATAGTAGTTTTCTTCTTTACATTCAGTACAAATTAATCTTACTAAATCTCTCATCTAATTGTTCCTCCTAAATTTCATAGTTTAATAACTATTCGCACTTATTATAGTACCAATTTTATTTTAAATTGTCAATATATAAGAGGGATATATTTAAAAAATATGAGTATTTTGTTTTAAATTAAGATAGTTTTTTAAGTTTAGCTTCTTTTACTTTCGCTTTAGCCTCTTCAATACCTGATTTTGCAGCTAAAGTAAGTAGTCTAATAGCTTCATCTAAATCTACTTCTACTCCAATACCTTCTAAATAACATACTCCTAATTCAAACTGTGCAATATTATTAGTTTCAATATCTTTCATTAAGAATTCTAAAGCTTGAGTAATTTCATTTGGTCTACTTAATTTGCTATTTAAAATCATAACTTGTAATTTTAATGTTGCTTCTTCACTACCTAATTTAGAAGCTGCAGTTAATAAACTTTTTGCTGTTGAAGGATTAGCTCTTACACCAATTCCATTTTCATAAAAATGAGCAAGTCTGATTTTTGCTTTAATATGGTTTGCTGTTGATGCAGTACTATATGATGCACTTGCTTTAACTTTATCTTCTTTTATACCAATTCCATTTTCATAGAAATATCCAAGCATATAGTTTGATTCTATATCACCTTTACTAGCAGCATTTTTATAATATTCAATTGCTTTTTCTTCATTTTTTTCAACAATAATTCCGTTATATAAATAATTCGCATATTCTGCTTGTGCTTCTACTACACCATCATTTGCAGATTTTTCAATTAATTTAAATGCTTCTTCAGAATTAACATCTTTTTCCTTTAATATTAATGCTTTATTAAAGATTGCTTTAGAAATATTAAGTTCTATTGCTTTTTCATACAATTCTATTGCTTTATCTAAATCTTTTTCTACACCATGTCCGTAATGGTAGCATTTACCTAGATTTAAAAATGAGTCTTTATTATTATTCTCAGATGCTTTATTAAACCATTTAAAAGCTCTTTTATAATTTTGTTTAATACCAATCGCATTATAATAACATTCACCAACTTTATTTTGGCAATAAGTATTATTTTGTCTTGCTCCTAATTGATACCATTCAATTCCTAAACCTCTAGTAGATGTTGTTTCTTGTTTAGATAAAGCATCTCCTCTTAATATCATAGCATCGATACTACCTAAATCAGCTGCTCTTTCACACAATTGTGCTTCTGTAGGTCCAGCAGGTGCAGTACTTAATACTTTAGAATTTATTAAGTTAATAAATTCTAAATATATTGTTATATCAGTACCATTAATACCTTTATTATCAATTTCATTTACATATCCAACAGCATTTCTATAAAATACCACTGCTTTTTTAGCATCTTTTACAACACCTTGTCCATGCACATACATAAAACCAAGTTTTGATAAAGCAGTTTGATTATTTTTCTCTGCAAGTTTCTCTAATAAAGGAAGTGCATCAGCATATTTCCCATTATTAAAAAACTCTAATGCTTTATCAATTTCATTTGTTTGTGGCCCACCACTAAATTCACTAAAAGCATTATCAAATATAAATTCTATTTTACTATAGTCATCAGATGTTAAAATGAATTCTAATGGTAAATTTTTAAGTTCAGATGCAACTGCTTTTGAATATAACATGAAATAATTAGGATAAAAAGAATTCATAAAATTAATAATTTCTTCTTTTAAATCTTCTTCTTTTAATTTCCCATCACAAAATTCAATTACAAATTGTGAACCAAACATCTCATTATTTAAAACTTTAGATGTTTTATCATTTGAAAATTTTGTAAAATCTTTTTTTATTAACCATGTCATTAAACATCCAATATGACAAACAGCATATTCTTTTGCTTGTTCCTCAGAATATTCATCAAAACTTAAGTCGATTACTTCAGCAACATGATTTAATATATCATCATATATTTTCATAAAATTCTCCTTTTATTCTTCGCAACCTGCCATAATTAATTGTTCAACAATTTCATTAAATCCATCTTGAGTAGCATAGTATAATGCAGATTGTCCTTCATTATCAACTAAATTAACATCAGCTTCTTGTTCAATTAAATAAGCAGTGAAATCATTATGTCCATTTTTAGCTGCATTGATTAATGCAGTTGTACCACGCATATTTTTCTCGTCTAATAAAGCACCGTTTTTAACTAACACTTTAGCAATATCAATATAATTATTTGAAGCAGCAATTTGTAATGCTGTTGTACCATTTAATAATGGTAAATTAACATCAGCACCTTTACCTACTAATAATTCTACAATAATTAAACTTCCTTTTTTAACTGCATTTAATAATGCTGATTCTGATGAATCATTTAATGCATCAATATCAATCTCATCTTTTGCTAATAATGATTTAACAATTTCACTATTATTATTATGTACAGCTTGATGTAATAATGAATTACCGTATTGATCCTTACTATTAATATCTTGATCAGATGATAATACATCAACTAACTCTTTTAACCCTTGAGATGTAGCTAAATCAAGTGCACTATGTCCATCTGAATCTAATAAAGATTTGTCAGCACCTAATGACAATAATAATAAAGCAGATTCAGTTTTTCTATTATTTATTAAATACATTAAAGGAGATTGATCATTTTTATCTAATGCATCAATATCAGCCCCAGCGTCTACTAACATTTGAATAATATCTTTATTTCCTGTTTTAGATACTGCATGTAAGCATGTTAAACTATCATTTGACATCATTGATGCATCAGCATCATTTTCTAATAATAATCTTACAATATCTTTTGATCCTTTTTCACAAGAATAGTATAATGATGTAAATCCTAATTCATCTCTTTTATTTACATCAATTCCACCTTTTTTTAAGAAAGTCATTACAACAGACTTTTGATTTTTTTGACATGCATTAATAAACATGTTATCTAATTTTGACATATTATTTTCCTCCGAAATTTATATTATATTTTTTTAATTGTTCTTTTATTAAATTCGCTTTATCAGTTATATTACATTTTTCTAAACAAAGTGCATATAACCATTTTATATGAATTGAAGCATATAGTGCATTACATTCAACAACCTCACAGTGAAGTGGCATAGGACTAACTAAATTACTAATTAATTCTAAAGTTTTTTTATCTAATTCATAGCTTTTTAAATCTAATTTATCATTTATTTTATTAACTACTTTTTTTATTTCATTCATACATTCTACAAATGAATTTGTTTTATAAAAGCAATATGCTTTATTATAAGAAGTCGCTATACATAAATCGTCCTTATCTAATAACAATAATGCACTAATAAAATCATTATTACATACTAATGAATAAATATCTCTACTAAACATTATGCACCCATTATCGCTTCAATTAATTGTGTATTACCTTTATCAGAAGCAATTGTTAAAGCATCTCTTCCTTTATTATCTACTAACTCAGTATCAGCGCCTGCTTTAATTAAAGCTAATGCTATTTCAACTTTATTTTCAGAAATAGCCTTAATTAATGCTGTTTCACCCAAATTATCTTTATGATTTAATTCAACACCACAAGCAATTAATGCTTCTACAGCTTTTAAGTTCTTTTTAGATGCATGAAGTAATGCTGTATTACCTTTATTATCTGTAGAATTTACATCAACACCTTTTTCAATTAATACATCCCAAAATTCTGGTGTATTTGGTGATACAAGTTCCATACCATATACTAAAGGAGTTCTACCTAAATCATCAGTTATATCTACTTCATTAATTAATTTTAACATTTCTACTTTTTTTCTCATTAAAATAGTAACATCTTTAGGATTTGTAAATCTACTTACATGAGTTGTTAAATAATGAGCAATACTAAATCCATCATTTGATTTAGTTGTTTGATCAAACTCATCATCTAATATAAGACTTAATAAATCAATATTAGCTACATTACATGTTTCAATTATTAAACTGAATTTTAATGAAGAATCAACTTCAATCCCACATTCGTTTAATAAATTAAAGATATGAATTAATAAATCGATATTTTTTTCTTTTTGGTTATTTATATCAGTTGAAATAATTACACTTAAAGGAGTTTGTCCTTTATAGTTTTCAACCATTAAATCTTCTATATTTGTTGAATTTATTATGTTTTTAGCAAAATTTGTTTGTTGTAATTCTTTTGACATTACAGTTAACTTTTCAGTACCTAATAAATGAAGAATATTGTTCCCATCTTTATCAACAGCAAAAATATCTACTCCATTTTCTTCTAATAAATTAAAAACAGAAACATCATTTCCTCTACTACTAACATAGATATTTGCAAGAGAACCTTCGTTTGCTAAAGAAGTTGAAAAATCATAATCAATAGAAATAAGATAATTAATAAAATCTTTAGCTATTTTAGTACCTAAAGCATATTTACATATATCCCTAATATAATTTTGATCTGTAACATTCTCAACATTTAAATTATGAAACACTTCTTCAATTGCATCTAATGCACAAAAATTTTGTTTATGTTTAAATAAATCTATAATTTCACTTACTTGTTCTTTCATTTTTCTATCTCCTTTATTACTATATAAAGAAATAAAAGAAACCAATGAAAACATTAATTTCTTTTATTATTAATTATATTACATTGACATTAAGTTTGCTGTAACACCCATTTTACGCATAGATAAAGTAGGTTCTGCAATTGAACTTGCACAGTAGCAAGCAAAGAATAAAGCTTTTTTAGCTGCTTCCATACCTGGTTGAGCAATATAAGTTCTGAATGCTTCAATTGCATTTGAAAAATCTGCATATAATTCAGAAATTGTTCCTTCTGAATCTAATTGTTTAGTCATTTGAGCATGAGCTTCTTCATTTGCTACTTCAACACCGTTGATTCCAGCATTTTTTAAAGCTTCGTTAATTGCTACGAATTCTGCTTCTCTTACAGAGGCATCATCATTTAAAGGACTTAATGAAACTAATGTTCCACTTACGATTAATTGTTTATCTGTGTCAGTAAGAGCGATTAATTGTTCTTCTTCCTCTTTAGGAACAAATGCTCCGTGGTGGTAGTAATAGTTACGATCTTTTTTAGTCATTTCTACTTTATTAGAAGTTAATGCTTCTAAAGCAGATTTTACAAAGTAATTAAGAGCTTTCTTTTTTTCATCTAAAGAAAGTGCTGCTAAGTTTTGTGGTAATGCCATCATTAATGGTAATCCCATTGGATGTGGTGCTTCGATTTTTGCTAATAAATCTTTCATAATAAATTCCTCTTTTCTATTATTTGTAACAACTTGTTACCTCTTAATTATAAACATAACTTTTTTTATTTGCAACATATTTTTCTATTATTTTCGACAAAATAAAATAAATTTATCACACATTTTTTATAATTAATTTATGTAATTTTATATACTACATTTCCTACTATAAATTAAAATAGCGTTAACTCTATATAATTTATATTTTAAAATTTAAGGTTTATTAAAGCATGCTCATATTTACTATAAATACCACTATTACTATCTACCATACAATCTCTATTCATACTCCAATAAGAAGTAAAATTAATTTGTTTTTCAATAGCATAATCCACTACTAATTTAGTCATTGTCGTTGTAAATACAGGATGTCCCCAACCTTCATATCCAATTGAAGTTGTAACTCCAACTTTATTATATCCTTCTTTATCACTTAGTGTAATTCCAATATTTTTATAAGAATCAATTATTTGATTTTTAGTATTGTCTATTGCTGTGATAGTTCCTGTATCATATCTATCATAATATGATTCTCCATAACACATAGCCATTATATTTACTGCTTTTATATCTACTCCTTCTGATACATAAGCATTTAATGTAGAAAGTCCAGATGAAATTAATCCTTCTGGCATTACAGGTAATGTTAAAACAACTTCTACATTTGTTAAATCTTGTAGTTTTTTGATTGCTTTTGCATTATATGAATGATCAACATAAGGTGCTAAAGATCCCCCTTCAATATCTAAATCTAATCTTGTTAAATTAAATCCATCGACTATTTCTAAATATGAATTAGTTAAAATATCTATATCATTTGTTACTTGAAAGAAATTACCTTCATTAAGTCCACCAATTGATATAGCTACATCACCACCATTACCTCTTACTTCATTTATAACTTGTTTAATTCCTTCATATTGAGAATTATTTTGATTTTCTGATAAAACTTCAAATCCACCAAAACCCCAATCAATTTTATTATTAGAAATAGTTTTACTTGATAACGCTGTAATAAATCCTAAATTAAAATATTGAATATTTGTTTCATTCATTATTTTCGATAAATTTAATGCTCCATTAACAGAATAATCTCCACTTACCCATCCTGTTATGTCAACAAAAGGAGCAAATATTTGATCATTCCAGACTTTACCATTACTTTCTACATAATTTATATTATCAACTTGGAAATCAAAATCATTTAATTCATCACTTTTACTAGTACTAGGATTTTTTAATTGAAGAAAAATTAATAAAAGCATTACTCCAATAAACGTAAATACTACTAAATTCATTATTAATATTATTTTTAAAAATAAATTTTCTTTTTCTACTTTTTTCTCTTTTTTAGTCGCCATAATATCACCTTCTTACAAAAAGTATAACATAATTTAAATTAAATATCATAAAAAAACACCATAAATTAATATGGTGTAAGTTTTTATTAAATTGGTCCTCTTGGTTTTGTTTTATTTAAAATTTTAGGATCAATAGTTTTTATAGCATTTTCTAAATGTGTAATAATTTTTTCTCTATCTCTCATATAACCAGAAACAGGTACTAAATTAAAGTTATGACTTCCAAAGAATAAACAATCATCATCTACTTTAAGTGCTTTAAGAAAATTTATTTCTTCATACAACATTTCAAGTTCTGTTAATTCAATATATTCACCATTATTACAAATCTCTTCTAATTCGCTACCAGGTGTTACAGATGTTGGCATGATAGATAACATATATGGTCGATATGTATTTAATAAATCTATTGTTGCATTTGTATTTTCAATTCCAGCAGATTTACCTGCTACACCAAGCATTAATAAAGCATCCCACTCAAATCCTGCTTCAATTAGTTTACCTAATTGTATATAAGCATCTTTATTAGTAAAACCTTTATTCATTATTTTTAATGCTGGGTCATAAGCAGTTTCTAAACCAATATGTAATTGATTATAACCTAATGCTCTTAATTTTTTTAAATCTTCTACAGACTTATTCATAATATTTTTTATTGAAGCATAACAAGTTATTGTTTCAACCTCAGGAAAGTATTCATGGATTAACTCTCCTATTTTGATTAATTTATCTGCAGATAAAACAAATGGGTCTGCATTAACTAAATAAAATCTTTTTATTTCATTACCTTGAGCTTTTAATTCTTCTAAGTCTTCTATAATATGTTCTATAGGTGACATTTTAAATGGAGTTTTTCTGTACATAGTACAAAATGAACATTTATTATGTGAACATCCTATTGTAACTTCTAATAACTGAGTATAAGCCTCCATAGGATGACGATATACTTCACCTGTAAAATGCATAAATACCTCTTTCTACTAACCGATGTATTTAACATCATCTTCATTATATCTATCAATATAATGATTAGCATTTTCATTTTTTGGATATCCTATTGCAATAACACTATAAGGAATAAGTGTTTTATCAAGAGAATATAAATTTTGAATAAATTCTACTTTATCTCTATACGGAGCACAACCAAGCCATACAGAACCAAGTTCTAATTCAGTTGCTTCAAGTAAAATATTTTGTGTTGCTGCTCCTAAGTCTTGTTCCCATTGTTCAGGAATTCTCATTTTAGTTGGATCTGCTAAAACAATAATTGCAATATTAGCATTATTTAAACTTCCAGCATACACATTATATTTTGCTAAAGCTTTTAAATTTTCACTCCCCCTAACAACAATAAATTTCCAAGGTTGTTGATTTGCTGCACTAGGAGCTTGCATTGCTGCTTTTAATAATAATTCAACTTTACTAGATTCTACTTCTTTATCTAAAAAAGTTCTAACACTTCTTCTATTAAATATTGAGTTCAAAATTATATATTTTGGATTATTTCAGATTTTGGTAATCTTGATTTTGGTAAAGATTTGTTGAAATCAGAATCTTTGTGATATCCAACTGATACAACAAATGAAGTAGTAAATCCTTTTTCTCTTAAACCAAGTTCTTTATCAACAGCGGCCATATCTAAACCTTCCATTGCAATTGCATCAAGACCTAAAGCAGCAACTCCAAGTAAAAAGTTTCCTAAGTTTAAATATACTTGTTTTTCAGCCCAATGTTGAAAATCTTTATAATCAATTTTATGCATATGTGCAAAGATACTTCTTGCACCATGATTTTGTGCTTTGAATTCTTCTTTAGGAAATCTTCCATCTTTATCTTCTGATTGTGTTACATGATTTAAATATTCTTCAGTTAATTCAATTTTTGAAGCAAATACAATAACAGCTGATGCATCTAATATTTTATCTTCATTAAAAGAAAAGAAACCTGTAGTACCTTTTGTAATTCTTTTTTTACCTTCTTTTGTTGATGCTATAACAAAACTCCAAGGTTGAATGTTTGTTGATGAAGGAGATAGTTGTAATAAATCCTCAATTTGTGTTAATTGTTCTTTTGTTAATTCTTTTGTTGAATCGAATTCTTTTGTTGAATAACGATTTCTTAATACGTTAATTATATCCATAATATCCTCCTATTTTTTTATTTGATTATTGATACATTTGTAGTATACCCAATTCAAAAAAAATTAACAATTATGGATATATTTATCCGTACGGACAATAATGTCCGTTATGATTTACAATCTACTGAAGCATATTTAAATAATTTATTATATTTATCTCCCCAGATAGTAAGTTGATTTAGTATCGGTAAAATTTCATTACCAATATCTGTTAAAGAATATTCTACTCTTAAAATCTTTTCTTCATATGTATTTCTATTAATTAAATTTGTTGCTTCTAATTCTCTTAACTCTCTTGATAAAACTCTTTCACTTATAGTTGGAATAACTCTTCTTAATTCACCATATCTAATATTTGTTTTATTTCCGATATGATAAATAATAATAGGTTTCCATTTCCCACCTATTATATCCATTGTTAATTCCATATTACAATTAAAAAATTTTAGTTCCATATAGTTCACCTCTTATAGTATATTTTAATATTAACATAGACATTGATTTATGTCATCTACTTTTAATTATAAAAAAATTAAAAAAGGCTTATCTAAGCCTTTTTATACATTTGTTATTAACAATTACCACAAGTACATGGTTTAATTAATTTTAAAATTTGATCTACAGTTAATAAAACACCTGATGCTACAACTTTACCATCAATTACTAATCCTGGAGTAGCCATAACTCCTAAATTCATTATTTCATTCATATCACTTACTTGTACTACTTCAATATCTAAACCACTTTTTTTAACAGCCTCTAATACATTTTCATAATTCTTAGTAGACTTTTTACAACAATTTCCTAATACTTTAATTTCCATTTTCTTTTCCTCTTTTCTTTTATATAAATAGATAACCAAACAGGTTAAATAAATATCCAATTAATATAATTCCAAATACAATTATTGCTATGAATGTAGCAAGTAATTTCGGTTTACATACTTTTTTTAACATTATTAATGACGGTACTGATAAAGCTGTTACACTCATCATAAACGCTAGGACTGTACCAAGTCCAGCACCTTTTAAATATAATGCTTCTGCTATTGGTATAGTACCAAAAATATCAGCATACATCGGTGTACCTAATAGTGTAGCAAGTGGTACTCCATACCATGAATCACTACCTAATAAATTATTTATAAAATCTTCTGGAATAAAATTATGAATTACACAACCAATTCCTACTCCAATTAAAATATAAATAAATACCTTTTTATAAGTTTCAATCATTTGATCTTTAGCATAAATTAATCTATCTTTTGTTGATTGTTCTATTTCATCCATATCAACTCTTTGGCCTTTTACTATATCTTCTACTTGTTCACCTATTTTCGATTTCTCAATTAATGTACCACCTATTACAGCAAGAATTAATCCTACTATTATATAAGCAATAGCAATTGGCCAACCAAAAAAACTAACTAATAACATTAAACTTCCTAAATCAACTAAAGGACTTGATATTAAAAAACTAAATGTGATTCCACTTGACAAACCAGTTCTTGTAAATCCAATAAAAATCGGAATTGATGAACAACTACAAAATGGAGTTACTGTTCCTAATAAAGCACCTAATATATTTGCTTTAATCCCACTATATTTACTTAATATTTTTTTAGTTCTTTCTGGTGGAAAATAACTTTGAATGTATGAAATAATAAATATTAATGTACATAACAATACTCCTATTTTTATCATATCATAAATAAAGAATTGAATAGCATTCCCCCAAACACCATCACCAAATTCAGTTCCAAATAAATTGTTTATAATATTATTTAATAAATCATCTAACCATTTCATTCCTAATATTTGAGTACTAAAGAAATCCCAAGGTAATTTAGCAATATCCCAACCAAAAACAAAACCAATAGTTATATTAACAACTGCAATAATAAATAAGACAATTAATACAATATATCTTTTTTTCATATACTACCAACAACTTTTTTAAGTTCTAATACTCTTCTTTCAATTTCCTTTATAATAACTTTAAATTCATCATCAGTTTTACCTGAAGGATCATCTAAACCCCAGTTATCATTACATTTAGCAATTAATATAGGACATTCAACATTACATCCCATAAATATTACTATATCAGGATTAGGAATATCATCAATCTTTTTATTATATTGTGTTTCTTCCATATCAATATTATAAATTTCTTTCATTAATCTTACAGCATCCTGATTAATTTGACTTTTTATTATTGTACCAGCTGAAAAACTTTCAAATACATCACTACATAAATGTTTTCCAAGTGCTTCTGCCATTTGACTTCTGCATGAATTATGATTACATATAAATGCTACTTTAGGTAATTGTTTTGTTTTCATAAGATCCTCCTAATATAGATATATATCTATATGTTATTTTAAAATTTTTTAAATCAATTCATTTAAATCATTAATTAATTCAGCAAATATTGTTTTATTTAATGTATAGTGACACCATTTACCGATTTTCTCACAAGATACAATTTTTAATTCACATAATAATTTCATATGATGTGATAATGTTGGTTGAGTTATTTCTAACTTATCTAAAATAGTACACCCACATACAGTATTTTCTTTTAATATTGAAATTATTTTTTGTCTTGTTTCATCTGCTAATGCTTTATATATTAAAACTTTATCACTTGTATTCATTACTTCACCTCACATAGATGATTATCTATGTATAGTATAATACTTTTATTAATTTATGTCAAATAAAAAATACGTACATATATTGTACGTATTTCATTATAAGTTTATTAAGAAAATAAGAAATAGTCTATATTTGCTAATCCATTACTTTTAATAGTAATAGTATGTTCTTTATCATCTAAATTAGTAATATTAAATATTCTATATTCTTTTATTAGATAGTCATTTGATAAATCAATTGTAATCCATTCTCCATCATCTATTTGAATTTCTATACTTCCATAACTAGAATCAATATTAGAAAACAAAGATAATGATGAACCAGTAAATGTATAGGTTAACATCCCGTCAAATTCTACAATATTTCCAGACCAATTCCCTTGTGAAACTACACTATTTGCAGTTCCATTATATAATACATTTTCATTAGTAGCATCTACATGATTATATACATTAGATAGTTTAATACTATAAATACCAATATTACTATTATAATGACAAGATACAAATACAATTTTTACATATCTAAAACTATAAGTACCATCTAAACTAATTGTATCCCAGTAAGTATCAGTTGCTTGTGATACTAATACTTTAGTTAAATTCCTTGAATCATCTCCAACCCAAACCTCAAAGTCTTTTAAAGTTCTTCCATGTCCCCATGCCATATTAAATGTAATATGACTTGCTGTTATACTTTTATTGTAATCATAAATCAATTCACTCCCAGCTGTCGCTGTATTAATATCAAATGAATTCCCTTTAAATGCAGAGGGTTGAAATGATGATGATTGATATTCAATATGAGCACTACTACTTGGTATATTATCATACCAAGTAGTATCATTAATAGTTAAAGGATATTTATTATAATCACAAATAGGATTGTAGTAACTTGTATTCATCTGTTCTACCGAAGAAAAAACATCATAGTAATTATTTTCAGGAATAATATTAACACCATCAACGCTAGCACCAAATTCAGCTCTTACATTTGTATTAATTACTACTCTCATAAATAACTTTTCATTAGCTTTAACATTTGTTGTATATTGTCTTGTTGAATCATTTGTATCATATGATGATTGATCTTTAAAACTAGATACTTTTGTCATATTATTAAATGATTCTCCCATATAAACCTCAATATCTCCTAAGCCTTTAAAATAGAATGTCATCTCTTTTGATTCATCAAAAATTAGTGCACTTTCATTAACAAATAAACCATAATTATATGTATCATTTAAACTAAATGCTATAGTAGGTGTTGTACTATTAAAAGATTGTTTAACATCTAAATTTATATTATCTAAATCTATTTGATTTAAACTAAGACCATCTATGTTATCATATACATTTGTTGTAACTCTACTATTTAATCTACCAGAATATTGATGACATAAACCTAAATTTAGTACTTGAGTAGATTCGTAGTCGTCGTTAAATACTTTTATTGTAATACTAAATTCATCAATAGTGTTATCTTTAAAATTAGCATTATAATAATATTTATTATTCTTCTTCACTAAAGTACCATCATTTGGGTTAGTATATGAAATAATTTCATAAGACATCCCCCTAGCAATAGTTAAGTAATCATCTATACATAATGTTTGTCCTTCAAAAATTCCAAAAGGTAACATTGTTTTAAAAGTATATTCTTCATTTAAATTAGAATGTGTTTGTCCTAACTGAAATTCACTACTAACAGGAATATACATTTCTAAATTTAATGATTTAACCCAATTAAGAGCGTCATTTGATATACTCCATGAATGTATTTCCTTAGATGATGAATTATTATACCCAGATAAATACTCATTAAAATAATATGACATATCATAACCAGTTACTTCAACCACCTTAACAAACCAATTATCTACTACTGAATTTGAAGCAATTATAGATGCATCATTACTAGGAGTATGAAGAAACATTTCAATTAATTTCTCAGAACCAAATGAATGCAGTAAACAAACATATTTACTTAAATCATATCCATAACCATTAGTTGTATAGTTATTTAAATTATCTATTACTTCAGATTGAACATTTTGAAATGACCATGAACTATCTCCACTTGTTAAAGTAGTTCTATAACCACTATAATTAGAATATAATGTATATCCAATTACTGTAATTAAATTATTAGATACTTCAGATATACCTTCATTATCAATGATGTCATAACTAGGATAGTGATGACCATATTCATGATAAGAACCCCAATCAGAATTAGATGTATCAAAGAAATTAGCAGAATATGACAAAGGCATAATAGAATAACTAGAGCCAACGAAAGCTACAGCAGCACCAGCCGGTATATATGAATCATATAAAGCAGATACACCATGTGCATGATACCAATCTTTTTCTTTATTTATAAAAGAATGAAGAGCAGTCATCTTCTCCCATTGATCAATACCTTCTAACATCATATCAACGCTTAGCTCACCACAATCATATTTTGGCATTACTGCTTTTAATTGTGATGGAATATCAACTTCAATTAAAGGAGCACTTGATTCAAATGTTCTTTCTAAATCTTCTTTTGTTGTTGAACCTACTACATAATGTGTTGCTTCTACTGCACCACTAATTTTAATATCAATATCTACTCTTGCTCCATTATTATAAATATAAATTAATCCTCCTAATGGACTTCCTGTATAAGTAATTGTATTACTCATAGTAACACCTGATGTTAATTTAGGCATTCTATAAAAATTTGTTGTGGTAGGTAAATCATTTGTAAATCCTCTTGATGTCATAACTCCAATATATACTTCAATATCTTGTGCTGCAGCCTCATCATCTATTTCAATAGTTATTAACTCCCCAGCAGGAGCATATAACCCAGTTGTAATACTACCAAAATAAAAACTATCCATATTGGATGCTGAATTATTAATATGCATATATTTTTCAACAGCAGTTTGGTTATCATCTAGCTTAGTACCATACATTTGATCTGATGCTGTATGTTTATATAAAGATTGTCCTGTATTACTTCCATTTAAATAATAATTACCATCTTTATCCATATAATCAAAATTATACATTTCTTCATTTTCAGCAGTTATAGCAGTCTTTAATAAAATATCAGTTACTGCATTATTATAAGCAGGATATTGACTTAAATTACCTACTACAATTTTATTAGGTAAATTTCTTGGTATTTCATTATTATAATAAACATCTAATTTTTTATAACCTACCTCAGATGATGTAGAATTACTAAGAGCATTAAAATCAGTTTCTTCTGATTCAGCTTTTACTGAGCATGATATTAAAGAAAAAGATGAAACTACAATTAATAAAAAAGCTAATATTTTTTTCATTATAATTCCTCCTTGAATAATGCAATATAGTCATCAGAAATATTTTCTATTTTACCGATTTCATTTATCATACCAATATAAAATTCCGCTCTAATACTTGTTTGTACTTCTACTCTAATTGCAATAGGTTTACCAACTACATTATCAACAGTAAAAAATGTATCATAATTATAATAATCATATGATGATAATGTAGTGAAATTATTAGATACTTTTAACGATAAATTATCAAAGTCACTTCCAACATACACTCTAACATCACCTAGTGCTCTAATAAATAAATCATAATCTTTATTTTCAGGTAACATAATTAAATGTTCATAAACAAATATAGTATTTTGAGATACACTAGATCCAAAATAAGATTTATTCCAATTATACGATTTGTAAATTTTTTCATCTTCAAAAATATAATTATCTAAACTAATATCATTATTATTACTATACATATATGTGATAAATTCAGTATCGTATACTACATTAGGATATACCTCAACATCAGGAGTTGTTTCTACTTCAATATCTTTTTCACTACAACCGATTAAACTATTACAACTTAAAATTAATAATAACACTAATATTTTTTTCATCATATCACCTCTTTACTATTAGTATACATTATTTTTCAATTTTTACCAATAAATAAAAAACTAATAATGGCTTTATTATACCATTATTAGTTTTTATTTTTTTCTTCTTTATCTATACTTACTAATATCCATACCATCATGTAATTAAGAATTAAACTACTCCCACCATATGATAAAAAAGGTAGTGTTACTCCTGTTACTACAACTATTTTAATAACAAATTGAATAAAATCCATACAATAATAAGACTTATTCAAAAATAAATGAATTACATTATTTGTTATATTTTACAATTAATAAAAGTGCAAAATAGTTCCTTAAATACATCTATACATCATAGAAAATATTGTATTTTGACAATACGCTTAAGATATGATTTACAGTATTAGGAAAATCACTTCTATCTGTTACAGCAAATATCAAGATATCAAGTAATTTTTCTATTTCTAAATTTTTGTGTCTATTAAATTCAACCACATATTGCGATAAATAGCTAGATTGCCATGTCTTTGCTATAGCCTTACAATCAATATCCAATCTTGTACTTTTAATAAGTTCATTCCTCAAAGATTTTGCACGCTTTGAATCCATTCCACAATGAGACCAACTTTGCCCAGAATGAGCCCAATCATAACTCTCATCGTCTTCATAAAGAACTAATTCGTATTTTTCTTTTTCTTTACTAATTGGTAATACATCACTTTCATATTCAAATACATATAAACTATATCTTCCGTAATGTTCATTCTCTAAATATTCTTTTGTATAAGAAAAATCTTCAAGTGTTTCTCCAGGAAAACCAACTATAAATGACATTCTTGTTTCAATCGAGCTTTTTGAAAACAGATCATTTATATATCTATTTTGTTTTGGTGTTGTTCCTTTACTCATATTCTTTAATGTTTTATCACACATAGATTCAAATCCAAAAGCAAGTGATGTACATTTAGATTTTTCAAGTAATTTCACATCATTTTCTGTAAAGTTGGTGTCAGCCCTAGCATTTGCATCCCAACTAAAATTCTCTAAACAAAGTAAATTCATAAACTCTATAGCTCTCTTATATGGAATGAAAAAAGTTGAATCATTTATTGAAAAATGAGTGGTAGAGTTTTTTAAACTATAAATTTTCCATTCATCTATTATTCTTTTTGCAGGATAATATTGCCATTTTTTAGTACATTCACGTAAAGCACAAAATTTACATTTGTACACACAACCTCTCATAGACATATATGGAATTGTATCGTGTACTCCATCAAAATCTACAATTTCAGTTTCATTGTATTTAAAAACTTCATCATATGTATAAACAAAGTCATTTTCTTTATAATATAAATTCGGAATTTCATCAACGGGCGTACATTTATTAATACATTCAATCAAATTAACAAGTGACAATTCAGCCTCTCCTGTAATTAAAAAATCGAATTCACTAGATAAGTTGTCAAACAAGTATTCCTTTTTCAAAAATGCATATTGTCCACCTAATATTAAATGTTTACAATTTATATTATTATGAATCCAATTTATAGCACTGCTTAACATATATTCATTCCACATAAACGTAGTTGATAAACAAACTATTGATTCTTCTTGAACATCGATTGAGTCACAATTCCATATTTTTGAAATTGGTATAAACTCAAACTGTATAGATGAATTAACTAAAATGCTCTTTAAAGTAGCAGATATAAAATCTATTCCATCAGTTTCTCTTTTTTTTCTTAAAATTTTATACTTAATACCATTTTCACTATAGTATAAATTCTCCAAAAGATTTTTAAATCCAATATCTTCATATTTTACTTTCATATCTTTTGTAAAATCAAAATATGAATCTATTAAATCTTCATTTTCCATATGACCAGGACCTAACCCTGAAATTAAAATTACATTCATTCAATCTACACTCCCCTTGCAATGATTATTTGATTAAAAAACACTCCTAAATTAAAGTGACCAACACAATTGTAACGATTTATTGGGGCACTCTAATTTAGGAGTGTTAAAATAAAGATAGGAAATTTAATTATATATTATTTAAAGTATTTCATTGTATCTCTAAAATTAGTAAATGAATAAGACCTTTCGAAATATGTATCATAATATGTTCTATGCATCTTAAAAGAGTTCTTATCATACTTACCTTGTTCAGTTAAAATTTTATATACATCTTCAGACATAGTTATAGTTGCATTTGTATTTATATTCACGTTACTACATTTTATTTCAGACATTTTACGTAGTATTGATTTATCAACATTTGAATATTTGTCAGTTAACGTAACATGATGTACAAAAATTGAACTAACATCTTCTTCAATAAATTTTTGAATATTATTTAATAGCATTGAAACTTGATTAACTTTTATTGTATCTTCGTATGTAGGTGTATTAAATCTAATGCTCAACTCATAATTGTAACCATAGCTATCTTTTTCAATAACATTATAAATTAGTTTACTTGCATGACAAACTTTATTAATTATTTCCAAAAGTTTAACTGCATCTTTTGAATAAGAAAAATTATATTTTTTACAACATAATTTAATATTTAAAAAATCATAGAATATGGTATTATCATTATTCATAGTTTTATTTATATTAGTCATAATACTAGAGAAATCTAATAATGAATTAAAGGAATCTTCGTTGACAAACTTAAATTCATTATTAATTTTTTTAAGTTTATAATTTTGACCGCTTAATTTAAAAGAGGTCTTACCACTACAACTTTTCAAAGTTTTCAAATTTGCAATATAACAATTGTTTATATCTTTTTTATTTTCCGTATAGTAACCAATATCCCATCCAAAAGGTGAATCCTTTTTATAAAAATCTTTGATTACTATTTCTCCAGAAAAATCCTTATTATCTACAATAGTTTTATCAAAAAAATTAAAAAATTCTTCCTTTGCTATTAAGTCATTAGATACAACATTAGTACTTTTAGATTTAACTTCAGATATAACATACGAATAACCATCTGTATTATTTGAATCTTTGATGACTTGATATTTTTTCCCATTAGTAGAGAATGTGATTTTATCTGCTTTCTCTTGATTTGTTTTCCAATTTACCAATTCAAGATTATTTTTATGATTTGTACCACCATTTGATTGTGGCTGTCTATGGTCGATATTCCATCCACTTTTAGAATTAGTTACAGCGTATTGACCCTTAGTCATAACTCTACCAGAAAAATCTGTAACCTTATCCATACCTGGATATCTTTCATCCCATAATTTTAATGCATTTTTCTTTTTTAGTTCCATCGTTTTATTCATTATAACTCCTCCTTATATCTAATGGAATTATAATTAAATTTCCTCCTATCCTTTTTTATGTATCCTCCTATCATTTAGATTAGCAGTAAAGGATATAGCAATTAACATATAAGGTTTTAAACCTACTCAACATTTGATGATGAGGCAATTTACAAATATAAAAAGACTATGTTGCACTTTTAAAATTAAAAGTGATTTATTGATATAGTATTTACTACATGCTAAATTATAACATAAATAAACAAATTTTCAAACAATCTACAATAAAAAAACAAATAACGTTGCAATTAAGACGTTATTCGTTTCTCTTCATATGCTTTATCTATACTTACTAATATCCCTACCATCATGTAATTAAGAATTAAACTACTCCCACCATATGATAAGAAAGGCAGTGTTACTCCTGTTACAGGGATGATTCCTGTTACTACAGCTATATTAATAAAGAACTGAATAAACATAGATATAACAATTCCTATAGCAAGAAACTTATAAAAGTTATCTTCTTGTTTTAGGGCTATTTTAATTCCATAATAGAAAATAAAGAAATAAAATAATAATAGAATTGTTGCACCTACTAATCCTACTTCTTCAAATATAACAGCAAATATAAAGTCTGTTTGACGAAATAAGGACACGACTTTTTCGCTTTAGGTAAGCCAAAAGTATACTAAGTAGGCAGTGTTTTTATACCATTTTTAGGTTTGACAAAACAGGATAAATAGGGTAGGGTTTGATATAAATTGTAGGACGAAAACAGTAGGGTTTGATATAAAACGGTATAAGTTAATTTATATAGGTTTGACGAACATGGCAAAAACCCAACATAATGATAATGTTAGGTTTGACAAAGTGGATAAATTTAATCTTTAGGTTTGAAGAAATAGGATCAATACTATTATAAAAAATATTAAGTTATTTAAAGAAATTGATTACTCATCACCTTGTTCGTAAAATAAAATTTTTATATCGCTCCAATACCTTAGTGAAATACCTATTGGATTATCATCTATTTCTTTTTTCAATCTAATAAAATCCTTTAATTTTTTCTTTAGTTTATAAGTGTTATCAAATGAAATTTCGCAAACAATTAAATTAATTAATTCTTTAAAATACGGTATAATAGATCCTTCGTTGAATATTACACGTTGATACTCAACATAGTTTTTATTGAAATCAGCATATCCTTGTAATAAAGTCTGGTATAAACTAAAAATTTTTTTATTAGAAACATTTATCAAAGTGTATTTTGATGCAAAATACAATATATGTTCCGATAAGTCATATTCAACTTCCAAAAATTGATCTCTATATGAATGACTCTGCATATAGTGGAAAAAACTTCTTATAATAACTACATCATTTGATATATTTAGTAAAAATTCATATTTATTGTATTGATAAGCTACTCTTTTAGCATCATCAATCTCAAACATATTTTGTGTTACAGGAATAGATATAGAATTTTGATTATTCATTTTATTTTCATCATAAGTTAATCTTAACATTCTTTTAGCATCAGATGAATATATCTTTCCAGTACTAGTTTCAACTACAACTAATAGGACAGGTAAATTCATCTCCAACCAATAGTTTGCTGTAGTTACCTTAACACTTTGATTATAGTAACCTTCAGAATTAAATTGAACTACTTCATGAGACTTTAGTTGAATATTTATAAATTGACCTGTAGTGCAAGATTTAACTTGATCCATAATTTCAGCACTGTAATCAATTCCAAAATCTTGATTTCCTTTATGCTCTATTAGATTTAGTTTATTAACTGCAAATCTCTCGAAGATAGATGATCCATCTTTATCAATTTGAGTTTGTTTTGATACATTAGGCATACTCATAAGCTTTATCTCCTTATATATTTATTTGTTTTTATTATAACACATCTAACAAAAAAACACCCTACTTTTACATAGAGTGTTCATGGGAATATTTATAATTTATTTCTAAATCTATTTTATCATTAAATGTAACTATTACATCTGATACAAATGATTTTATTAATTCATATTTTGTATAATTTAAACTATCTAAGTTATCAGCTATTAATTCTACTTCTTTTAATATCTGATTAGATTTTACTTCTTCAAATCTTAGTGATAATAACTGATCTTCTAGTTGTTTTATTTCTTCATTTATTTTTTTCATTTGATTAGAATATTGTTCTTCATTAATTTTACCTGATATTTTATCATCCAGTAGTTTTTCTATTTTTAATTTACATTTATTCCTTTGATTATTATATTGTTTTAATTGGATGTTCTTATTAGATTTACTAATTGTA
>JAWXUF010000016.1:0-26062 GCA_044432865.1 bacterium
AATACTTCTTAAAATACAAAACAGTAAATTCCATTGTAGTATTGCGGAATTTACTGTTTCATTTTATAATACTAATTTTAATTTTTAAAAAACGGAATTTAGTTTTTCATTCAAGGATTAATTAATTTTTTAATAAAAAAAATATTTTGTGAGTTAAATATGTAATATTATGTATATTTTATGGTTATGTTTTGATATAATATAAATTAAAAGTGTAAAATTACTAAGGGGGAATATTATGGAAAATTTAGATTCAATTCCAATAGCACAAATAATACTATATTTACCAACAGTATTATTTGCTGTAGCAGTTCTATGGGGAATGCTTAGAGGTCTAATGAGAGGTTACAGAAAATCAATGGTGTTTTTTATTAATACTATTATTGCATTAGCTATATGTATATTTGTATCAGCATCTATAAGCGCATCACAAGTGTATTCAATTGTGTACAGTAATGTTCCAGGATTGGGTTTTACTGCTGAGAGTTTAGATGCGTACTTACTGGAATTTTTGGCAGATAGTGAAATAATTGTTTCATCTATGTCTACAGCTGCATTAGCTGCATATATCGATATGGTATTGCATTTAGTATTGTTTGCTGTGATATTACTTCTTATTTATCCATTACTTAAATTTATTTTGTTTATCATATATCTTATTTTCTTTAAGAGAAAAATTAGAATTCTAAATGAAGATACAGGAAGTAAACGAATTTTAGGCGCTGGAGTAGGATTATTAAGAGGAGCTTTAATGGGATTTTTAATCTTCTCACAATTTTCTACTTTCTATTGCATTGCTGCTGGGGGAGTATTCTATAATCCTGATGACTATAATTCAATTATAGTTGATGGTGAAGTATGGGAATATGATGAGTATTATAAAGCTGTTAAAACTTCAAGATCATTTGGATTAGGAGCTTTGTTTGATACAATTGCTGGAGAGAATGGTACAGCATTAGATTATTATTTACTAGATTATGTAGCAAAAGGAAGTTATGAAAATCATAATGGAGAAGAAGTAACTCTTGTGTTTAGAGAAGAATTATCTGGATTTACAGGATTTGCAGCAGCGTTAATAGATAATGGAGTTGCAGTTTATAATTCAGATGGTATTGAATTTAATTTTGAAAAAATTGATGATAATGTTATTAGATTAATTTGTGATAGTTTAGGTAGTACTAAAACAATCACAGATGTATTACCAACTGTTTTAGTTGATTTTCTTGTAACATCAGAACTTATTGATTTAGATCCTAAATTATTAAGTGAATTAGATTTAGAGAATGATTTTAAATATATCGCTGAATTAGTTACAAGTGTATTACAATTAATTGATTTATCTGAAGATATGTCTTTTGAAAATATTGATTGGTTAGATTTAGATCCTGAATTAGTTGATGCAATAATTGAATCAATTAGTCAATTAACATTCTTAACTAAAGTTGCTTTACCATTAGGTTCATCAATGTTAAATGAACTTGTTGAAGGTTTAGTATTTGATTTAGATTCTATTATTTGGGAAGATGAAATAAGTAATTTAAAAGGATTATACTCTTTAATTACATCTTTACCTATTAGCGAGTATTTAGCTGGTGAAATTGATTTATTCGAAGATATTTTAGGTAATGAAGAAGTAATGAGTACTGTAGATGAAATACTTGGTCAAATTCTTGATAGTGAATTAATTTATAGTATTGCTATTGGTGGTATGGAATATGCAATTAATAATGTATTTGCTGATTCAGAATATACTGATGGTTTAGAAATTGATATTACTAATTATTCAAAAGAATTATTAAAAGAAGATGTTAGTATTATTTTATCGATGGTTACTACAACTATGGATTTAGTTGAATATTTTACTTCAGAAGAATTTTCTGAAAATTTCTTTGATATGGATGTAACTCCAATAAGAAAAGTATTATTAGGTTATTCAGAAGGTTCAACATATTACTACGGATTCTTTGATTTAAATATTATTGAATGTATTGATATTAATACTTTATTACAAAATTTAATATCAACATCTTTATCTGATTCATTTACAATTCCTGAAGTTTCTGATTGGAAACAAGAAATTGATTACTTATTAACTGCTGTAGAAGCACTACAATCAAGTGGAATTGATTTCTCTTTATTAGTAGAAGGTGATTACAGTTCGTTAGGTGATCTTGATTCAGATGCTATTGATTTATTTAAATCTTCTATTATAAATTCAAAAGTATTAAGTTCTGTTATTGTATCTACTCTTGAATCTTCAGAAATGTTTGAAATTCCTGAAAATGTTTCTTGGTATGGTAATAATGGAGAACTAGATTGCTTATTATCAGCTATATTCCATATGTTAGACTTAGATATTTTAAATTCATTATTAGAAGGTGAATTTACTACTGTAATTTCTACTTTAACAGAAAAAGATGTTGATATACTTTTAAGATCAACAATTATTCATGTTCTTATATCAAATACGTTAGTTGAAATGGGAGATGTTTTAGTAATTCCAAGTTCTGCTTATTCAGGTGATTATATTTCTAGAGAAGAAATAAAAAATTTAGTCAATGTTATTATTTTAAATCCTAATATATTAGATGATTATGAATCAATACAAATATTTAGCGATGAGAATATTGATTTGATTTCAAATTCTAAGATTTTAAGTAGAACAATTATAAATATGATTGAAACTTCTTTTGAAAGTAGTATTATTACGATACCTGATTTAGGTGAAAGTTGGTACGATGAAAATGAAGAGTTTAAAAAGTTATTATTAGCTGTACAAGGATTACTTGGAAGTGATACAACAATTGCTGAATTATCAAGTTTAGAAACAATTGAACTTTCATTATTATTTGAAAATAGTGAAGTAGTTCTTAATTCTTCTGTAATTTTAATTTCAATATCTAATTTAATATTCGGTATTGAAATGTTAGAAGTGCCAAATACTGTTACATTTAATTGTTATGGTAATCTTAGTATTACACGTGCTGAATTATTAAATCTTATTGATGCTATTAAAACTCTTGGGTTAGAAGATTTTGAATCATTTGATTTTAATATTCTTTTTGATGATGAATTAGTATATAGTGAATTATTAAATTCTGAAATATTAGCTGCAACAATATCTTCTTTAGTAATTGAATATGATATTTTCTATATTGCTAATGGTATGCTTGTTGATGGATATATTTCTAAATCTGAATTAATTTCTCTATTAGAAGTAATTAGATCATTAGAAATAGATTTAGAAGTAGAATTAGATTTTACAACTATTCTGACTAATATGAAGGAATTATTAAATTCAAATATTTTATATATGACTATTTCTCAAATGATACAAAATACTGATATTTTAGCAGTACCAAATTCTGCTTATGCATCAGATTTGTTATATAGTGAAAATGTAATTGATAAAGAAGAATTATCAACATTATTCGATATTCTTTCAAGTTTAGGATTAACAGATTTAGATAACTTAGATGTGAATTTATTCTTTGATGAAAGCATTGTATATTCTGATTTGATGGATTCTAAAATACTTTCAGCTACATTATCAACATTTGTAATTGCTGCTTCTGTAGATGGAACTTTAGTGATTCCTGATGATGCATATGATTCTGAAGGATATATCATTGAAAGTGAATTAATCGCGTTGTTAAACGCTTTAAGAGATTTAGGATTTGATGATATTGAAAGTATTGATATAACATTAGAGTCAATTTTAAGTAACTCTTCTATTAAAGATTCAATCAATAATTCATTAATTATTCATGCAACAATATCTGATGTAATAATGAATAGTTCAAATTTAGATATCGTTTATGAGTACTATGGTGAAGATGTAGTAGTAGATAATGTTATTACAAAAGAAGAGATATTATCTTTAATAGATGCTCTATTAGCTTTAGATACAGATTTCTCTTCAGTTGATTCAATTGGATTATCTTCAATCTTAGCATACGATGATGAAATTTCTACTTTGATTAAAAGTTCTATTATGGCTACTATCATTAGTAGTATCTTAATCGATAATACTCAAATACTTGTTGCTGCTGGGATAACAGTTGAATCTAAACTAGAGAATTTGACTAATGGTGAAAAAACTAGTATTATTTCAAAAACTAATATTGAGTTATATATTGATACATTAAACAGTTTTAATTAAAGGAGGGGGAAACCCCTCTTTTTCTTTTATATTAATTTATAAATAAAAAAAACTATTCTAAATTAATAGAATAGTTTATATTTACCTAATGGGGCGACTAACGGGAATCGAACCCGCGAATGACAGTGCCACAAACTGTTGTGTTAACCCCTTCACCATAGCCGCCATGAAATACTGCTATTTAATTATACTAAATTTTCATAAAAAGTAAAGAGAAATATCATAAAAAATAAAAAGTATCAAATGAAAGTATTTAGATATAATATATATGAATATAATTTTTTAATTAGAATATATTAAAATAAAGGTGATAATGTGAAGATAGATATAAGAAAGATTATAATAGCATTTAGTGTAGTAATAATAGTTTGGTTACTAAGTGGTATATTAACAATGAATTCAATGGATGTATATGAACAATTAAATAAACCATATTTAAACCCACCTGGATATATATTTGCGATTGTATGGCCTATATTATATCTACTGATGGGGTTAAGTTTTTATTTAATATTAATAAGTGATTTAGATAATAAAGAGTCTATAAACATTTTTATATTACAATTGTTATTTAATTTCTTTTGGCCAATTTTATTCTTTTTATTTGATTTCTATTTGTTTTCTAGCGCATGGCTTTTAGTATTGATTATACTTATTGGATATACGATGTATCAATTCTATAAAATAAATAAAGTTAGTTCATTGTTGTTGATACCATATTTTATTTGGTGTATTTTCGCATTGTATTTAAATTTCTCGATATACTTACTAAATTAAGTAAATTATGTGATTTGTGATATTTAAATAAATTTTAACTATAATTAATTTATATTTCATTGAAGTTTTTGATTAAAAATTGTATTATATTTTATATAGAAAGATTATGATATAAATCATAAGAGGTAAAAATATGTTTAAAAAAATAATTACTGTAGTTTTATTATTTATTTTCAGTATCGTAACAGTATTTTTTGGATTTGTAGTATTCTTATCAGATGAAATAAACGCTTATGTTTCTGAGTTGTTAGTAGAAGAAGAATATGATGAGTTATATGAAGCTCTTTTTTACGGATCAATTGTTGAAGAGAAAGCTTCATTTTTAACAGAATTAAATGATGGAACATTAGTTTATATGTACAAAGGTATTGTAGATTTTACTGAAGTTGATGAAGATGGAAACATTGATTCAGATATCAAAGAAGGTATCAAATTATTCTTTGTTAACATTGGAGAAGACACAAATTTTGCTAACGTTGGTGATATTGTTGTTTCTAATGGTTCAACAGAATATATTGGTGAAGTTAAAGAAGAGTACGCAGCTGATGTATATTACTTAGCTTACAACTGTTATTCAATTGTTATTGAGACAGAATCTTGGAATTCGTATTATACAAACTCTCAGTTTGATACAATTGCAATTTATGATACTCCTGAAGATGATGATGATACAAGAGAAGAAATCGTATCAATTGATTTGAATTCTTGTTTTGTTACATCTATTTCAAGTAATGTTTTATTCAGTACAGAACAAAGTTCGCAATGGTCTACATTTATTACGAGAGCAAACGATTATTACAATGGTTTATTCGAAGAAAACTATAATGGTGATGACTTAGATAATGCATTATTAGAAGAATATGAAGAAATTTACGAAATATATGTTCAAGCATTAGAGGATTCTAGTTTTAGAGAATGTAGTTTTGCTGTTACAGAACTTACTTCAAATGGATCATTTATGCTTAAAATGATTATAACTATTGTTGCTGTAGTTGCTGTAAATGGTACTATTATTTATATCGTATTTATTAAGAAAAATAGAGAATTAAGTAAAATGAATTCTCAACAAAACAATAAAAAAATTATCAATTCTAAATAATTTTAAAAAGAAGATATTATAATTACAATATCTTCTTTTTTTCTTGTGTATGTTTTATAGGTATGGTAAAATAAATCAATCGAAAGGAAGTGATTGTATGGAAACAAATGTTGAAGAAAAACCTAAAAGAGAACGCTTTGGTCCTCAAACTTTAGGAGAAGAGATAGGTAACTCTATTACTCATGGATTAATGTTTGCTGCTGGGGTGGTATTTCTTATATTATTACTAATAAAGTCAGATCAAACTGTAGAATATGTTGCATCAGCAATATTTGGAGCATCTATGATGATGTTATACTTAATGAGTTGTTTATTTCATTCATTTAAAAATGATACAACTGTAAAAAATGTTTTCCAACGTTTTGATCATCTTTCTATTTATTTATTAATTGGTGGTACATTCGCTCCGTTATTATTATGTGTTGTTAAATGGCCTTTAGGACTTGTATTTTTTATTGTTCAATGGGTATTGATTTTTATAGGTGTTGTTTTAAAAGCTATTAATACTCAAAAACATCACAAAGTACATATAGGTTTATATTTAGCAATCGGTTGGAGTGGTATATTATTTGTTCCTGAATTATATAGTGTAGAACCTATGCTTTGTTATTTAATTTTAGCAGGTGGATTAGTATATAGTGGTGGTATATTATTTTATATTGCAAAATGGAAATTCGCTCACTTTATTTGGCATTTTTTCTGTATTGGTGGCACGTTTCTACATTTCCTAGCAATTTATTTATATGTTCTTTAGTAATTAACAAAAAAACTTTGTTTTCCTCATTTAAATTGTTGAAAACGAAGTTTTTTTTTGTTATACTAATATTATTCAAAGTATATGGAGGATTTATGTATGAATGAAATTTTAATAGATTATCCATGGATGATTTATGTAGCAATTGGGGGTACAGTCCTTTTAATTTTACTTCTAATTGTTATTTGTAAAAAAAGTGGTAAAAAAGATGAATCAATTAGCGCTACTGACAAAGAACAACAAAAACTAATTGATGAGTACATTAAAGAAGAGAAGAAACAAGAAAAACTATCAAATAATGTAAATAGTCAAAGTGTATTAGGTGAATCAAATAGTATTAATTCAGAAGTTAAGTCTTCTGAGGGAAAAGAAAATATTGTAGAATCTAAATCTATTGAAGAAGATATTTTAGAAAATACTGAAAAAAACTTAAATGATGAAGTGAAAGAAGAAATAAAAGAACCTGTTTCTAAAAAGAAACCTGCACCAAAAACAAATAAAGAAACAGTAACAAAAAATAATGATAAAAAAGAGGATACAGAAATGGCTAAAATAGTAAAGAAAACAACGACAACAACGACAACAACGAAAGCAAAACCTGCTACAACTACAAAAACAAAAACAGTTTCTACGGCAAAACCAGTTGAAAAGAAAACTGCAGAACCTACTAAAAGAGTTGTTAATGGAAAATATGAGATTTTCGGTTATGAATCTACTGGTGAATATAAATACGTTCTTAAAGCATCAAACGGTGAGAAATTAATTGAAAGTGAATTATACGCTTCAAAAGAAAATGTAAAAAATGCTATTGAAGCTGTAAAAAGAAATATTGAAACAGGAAGATATTCAACTTCTAGAGATAAAAGTGATATGTGGCAATTTAAGTTAACTGCTCAAAATAATCGTACAATCGCTGTTTCAGCAAACTATGTTTCAAAACAAAATGCTGAAAATGCATTAGAATCATTTAAAAGATTTGCTGCTAATTCACCAGTTGTTGAAGTAGAAACTCCTAAGGATTCATTAATGGAAGAGATAATTGTATCAAAACAAGAGTTAGCTGTAAATGGTAAAGTTGTAATAAACCATAAAGGTAAAGAGTGGACATATGAGTTATTCGCTAACAATGGTGAGTTATTATGTACAAGTAAACCTTATTCTTCAAAAGCAAATTGTGAAGAAGGTGTTGATACATTAAAAGTAAGTATTACTGAAGGTAAATTTTACGTATTTAAAGATAAAAACAATTTATATCAATTCAGAGTTCAAACAGCTGATAAGAGATTAGTTGCAGTTGGTCAAACATATGAAGATAAGCAAAGAGCAATTTCTAGTGCTAATTCTGTAGCTTCATTTATTGATAATGCTAAAATAGTACAAGAATAATATTTAAAGAGTGAGAATATTCTCACTCTTATTTTTCTATATATAAAATAAAAACCAATTAGATTATCTAATTGGTTTCTCTATTTTAAACTTTATAATAACACTTATAAAGAGATTTATTTTAATGGTGCGGATAACAGGAATCGAACCTGCACGCCGTAGGCGCTAGATTCTAAGTCTAGTGCGTCTGCCAGTTCCGCCATATCCGCATGTAGATTAATTATATAATATTGATGTATAAATGTCAATATTATATAATTAATACTTTTCTATATTTCAATTTTATTTTCGTTATTTCTATTACCATCAATTAATCTAAAATATGTATATTGTTGATCAAAAAGTAATATACTTTATTAAAAGTAAATAGGAGATTATAAATGGATAGATTAAAAGCAATAGAAGAAGTAAGATTATCAAAAACCGAAGAAGCAATTGTAGAATTTCTATATACTAATGAATTAACTACTTTAAAAGATATTGCAGATAATATTAATGTTATATATGCAACAATATGTAAAGAGTTAAAGAAACTAAGCAGTAAAGGTGTAATTACTATAGATAGTTCAGTTGTTAAACTCACTGATTTCGGCTTAAGTATGAAAAGTTATCAAACCTTCAAAATAACAATTTTAACTGAATTTTGTAAAGTGAATAAATTAGATACATCTACATTAAACTCACTTGTAAATAATAAATACTATAATAACATGAAGATGTTATTAGGGATTAAGAATCTACTTATTAAGAGAACTTAATCTCTTTTTTGTTTTATTATGTAGTATGTGAAGTTTGTTAATACAAGTAAACTCACTGTTGCAATAATAACGGGTAAAGCGTAATTAATTATATTTGGTGCTGATTCTAATTTATCAAGTGAAACTTCGTTTGTATTATTATATTTAATTATTAATTTTGTTTCAATAATTTCATCTAAATTATATAATTCGAAAAAAACATAATATTCTGAAATTCCATCTAAAATTCTAGAGTCTATTTTGTATGTTAAATATTTGTAATCTACGGATGATACATTTTTCAAAATCGAAAGTAATTCATCGTCACTTAGTTCTGTATATTCATTGAAGATGACAGTTCTACGATCATATGTGTAAAAAGCTAAATCACTATTGTAGACATGTATGTATTGTGTGATATTTAACTCATTGCCAAACTGATCTTCTCCGTATAAAATGATTTCGTATGTTGAACTAATGTTATAGTTGTCATAGTAATTTTCACTTATTATTTCCAATTCGATATCATTTCCTAAATGGTCTTGTGCATCTACACTAGCTAATATTTCTTTTTCATTTAGTAATAAATTAGTAGTGCTATATAAATCATTGATAGTAATCGAAGGGCTGAAGTTATCTATTACTGTAAGGATTAATGTTGTTGTTGCGACATTTCCCGATATATCATTTACTTGTAAAACAATTTCTTTCTCCCCAGCAGAAGTATTGTATGAATAGTTTTCTGATAATATTGCAATGTTGTGTGACACATCTTTATCCACGTTATCATACGCAACAACTCTTTTAACAATATCTGAAATAGATTCTTTATCACTTGTGTATGTAGTAAGTGATGTCGTTAGAAAGTATGGTGCGGTATAGTCGTATGGATATTCTGTATAGTAGCAAAATAAATCACCATCATTAGTTGTAGTAAATGACGAGAAATAATCTCGTATTTCATTATATCTAGTGACATTGTAATAATCATTTTCTTCTAAATATAAAAGTTGATAATTAATATCTTCAGAGTAAATTGGTATGTGTAAATTATTGCTTTCAATTTTTTGAAATCCTACTTTAACATACATAGGTATATTTTCATATTCTTCTGTGAATATATAGTAACCTTTTTTGAAGTTAAAGCTTACCTCTGAACTGTTCCCATGATCCATTGTATCGTATATACTAGTATACCTTTCCCATGAATCATCCCCGTAATAAACTGTAGATGTTGCTTGTATCTTATTTGTTGTAAATAATAGTGTTGCTAATAGTAATAGTGTTAATGTAATTTTTTTCATAAAATTTCCTTTCTTTTGTCTACATTACTATTATTACTAAATCTAATATTATTTTCTAATTTATTTTTCAATTTTTAAAAAGTAGAAAAAAACTATTATTAGTATATTGATAAAATGTAATAATTTGTTTCTTTTGTTAAAAAAATCGATATAAAATAAAAAAACAACTCAAAAGAGTTGTATAGTTTAAATGGCAAGGCTAGGAGGATTCGAACCTACGAGTGACAGAGTCAAAGTCGAAATATGGCTCAAAATCTTTTAAAAAAGTACAATCTATTAACTTAGATTATACTCATTATATCATGTCGGTTTCCTAGAAATTAGGACTTTAAAATAGAAGTGGTAGTTATCAATTACCTTTCTATTTTTTTTTAGTTTATACGTACCATCTTCATTTATTAATTCCATATGGTACAAACAATATTCAGCTATAAACATTTCAATATCTAATATATATAAATATAATGTAGATCTTGATATTCTTAATTCATTTGTTAATTGTGTTATTGTTAAAACTTTACCTTCATATAATAAATAAAATATATACAGAACTGCACAACTCTTCTTGTGTCTATGTGATTTACTCATCTAATCCCTTTTGATAACTACCATAGTTATTATATCTTATATACAAAAATAAAACTCCAAGTTCTATTTCTAGAACCTGGAATTAAATTAACAAAAAACTATGAGTACAAAAAGAAGCCCAAAAAATAGAAAAGGTAAAAAGATATAAAATAACCCATCAGATAATTTATTTGTCTTTTCAGGTTCTTTTAATATGCCTAAATCATATAATTCTTTTCTTGAATGCATTTGATTTCACCTCTTTTCGAAAAATTTTCTCAATAATTACAAGTATTCCACAAGCAATCACAAAACATACAGGAAATATAATTAAAGAGACTATATTATTACTAAGTGATTCTAAAAACACTTTTATAATTTCTTTAACACCAGTAGGATCAAGACAATTTATAAAAATATGAGTATCATAAAGCCCTTTAAAAGAAATACACAATAATAGTACCCAAATCAATAAGATTATTTTTTTCTTGAACCTCTAGGTGAATCATTAATTAGTATATTACTATTATATTCCATTTCACTATTTATATCAATCAACAAATTTAATTTATTGTTCGTTTCTTTTGTATTTTGCTGGACTGAATTTACGGCTGTTGTATTATTATTTATAGCATCTAGCAACTGATCCAATCCCTTATTTGTTTCAGTAAAACTTTTTTGTTTCTCTTTAGGTTTTCTTCCCATATTTTACTTCTCCTTTAATATTATATTATTTACATATGCTCTACCTTCAGTAGAAGAACCACGATTTAAGTAAAACTTATCATTTGTATCTGCAGATGCTATATTCTTTAATTTTCTATTAAATCTTTACATTCAGTTTCTGTTCTAGTTATTCTTTTTTTAATTCAATTGTTTTATCTTCCACATATAAGTAATAGAAGAAGTATAAAATTAAACTTGAATGTTTATATGTATGCTTTTTCATTTTTATTATAAAGTCTAAAACATCCCCCACATTAATTATATATTAGATTAGATAAAAGAAAAACCCCGAGTCCTAAGAACATCGGAGTATGATCATTGATTAAATATTAAACACAGCAGCTGATAACCAAGATAGAATCCAACAACTAATATTACAGGTAAACTCAAAACTTGTAAAAATCTTATAAAATTATTTTCAGACACTATTTCACCTTCTTTTTATTTTTTTTAAATACTACTACTAAACCTACAGATAATGGAACAATAATACCAACCAATATATTTGAATTAATCACACCTAAGACATTTTCAAAATTACATTCTAAATCTGTAGCAACAAACATAACACCACAATATAAAATTGTAAACGTAACAACAGCAAGAACAACAAATAAAGCATTAAACCAATTAAAAGAATTATTTGTATTTTCAACAGCATTAAAACTATGTTTATCAATAGAACGAATTTTATTTACAATTTCATTATACTGTTTTTTTTCTAAACTTACAACAGGAGCAATCATATATCTTTTTCTATGTATTTCAATTTTACTTTTCCTTTTCAACGAAACAATCAATAAGATTATTAACACAATAGCAATAAAAGCTACTATACAAATTAATATTGTATTTTCTAAATTCATTTTTATACACTTTTTTTATTTTATTCAAAATTATATAAATCATTTAATAAATTAGCTAGAACAGCTACAATCAAGTACTATTCACAATTATTTAATTTAACTATAACTTATTTCTTAGAACAAGAGGTATATATAACTGATTAAATTACAAATGATTTTATTATGAAATACATTATTTATTTAATTACCAAAGTTAAATCAAGATGTTATATCAATAAATATATCTATGTTCATAATATATTTATATAATGTGTTCTTTGGTATTTCTAATTCGTAATGCAATCCTTTAATTGTTAATATTCTACCTTCTAATAGAAGGTGAAATATATATAATACTACTGTTGATTTTTTATAACTATGTGATTTACTCATTTAATCCCTTTTGATAACTACCATAGTTATTATATCTTATATATAAAAATAAAACTCCAAGTTCTATTTCTAGAACCTGGAGTAATTTTATCTTGTAACGATAAAAACAATAATTGAACCTATTATTATAAAACCTAATGTAAATATTGGTAAAAAATCAACTTTATTTTTCATAACAATCACCTTCCATTTTCATTTTATAACATTGATGGTAAAAATGCAATAAATAAACTAAAAGCTAAAGAAGATAAATAAGTAAACCGTTCTACTTCCATTTTTCATTATCTGTTTTTGATTAAATGCCATATTTTACATCTACTTTAAAACTACATTATTTACATATACTCTACCTTCAGTAGAAAGACCACGATTTAAGTAGAACTTATCATTTGTATCTACAGATGCTATAGTCTTTAATTTATCTATTAAAGCTTTACATTCATTTTATGTTCTAGTTATTTTTTAATTCAACAATGTAATAATTTGTTTCTTTTGTTAAAAAAATCGATATAAAATAAAAAAACAACTCAAAAGAGTTGTATATTTTAAATGGCAGGGCTAGGAGGATTCGAACCTACGAGTGACAGAGTCAAAGTCGAAATATGGCTCAAAATCTTTTAAAAAAGTACAATCTATTAACTTAGATTATACTCATTATATCATGTCGGTTTCCTAGAAATTAGGACTTTAAAATAGAAGTGGTAGTTATCAATTACCTTTCTATTTTTTTTTAGTTTATACGTACCCTCTTCATTTATTAATTCCATATGGTACAAATAATATTCAGCTATAAACATTTCAATATCTAATATATATAAATATAATGTAGATCTTGATATTCTTAATTCATTTGTTAATTGTGTTATTGTTAAAACTTTACCTTCATACAGTAAATAAAATATATATAAAACTGCACAACTCTTTTTGTGTCTATGTGATTTACTCATTTAATCCCTTTTGATAACTACCATAGTTATTATATCTTATATATAAAAATAAAACTCCAAGTTCTATTTCTAGAACCTGGAGTAATTTTATATAAAAATGTTACACAATGTATTAGTGACAAAAATAACAAGTGCTATTAAACATATAGCTAAGATAAAACGAACAACTTTATTTTCTTTTTTATTATTAGACATATTCAAAATATCACCTCATTTCTATATTACACTACAAAACCGTAGATTACAAGTAGCGGACCAAATCCACACGAAAAAATGAAACTAAAAAATTTGTCAAATATATTACCACCAGATAAATTCAAACTATTATCATTAATATCGATAATTATTTTAGATACTTTAGATTTAATTGAATTAGATTTATTAACATTATAATAACTATTATTATATTTTGCGTTTGCTATTTCTGCACTTTTTATATTTCTAACATACATTTTTTGATTTTTATTTACAAAGGCTTTTTCTTGATTTTTGATATAGGTAAAATAATTAGAAAATTTTTCCTTATCTGTTTTTTGATTAAATGCCATATTTTACATCTACTTTAATATTACATTATTTACGTATACTCTACCTTCAGTAGAAGAACCACGATTTAAGTAAAACTTATCATTTGTATCTACAGATGCTATAGTCTTTAATTTATCTATTAAAGTTTTCCATTCATTTTTTGTTCTAGTTATTTTTTTTAATTCAACAATGTAATAATTTGTTTCTTTTGTTAAAAAAATCGATATAAAATAAAAAAACAACTCGAAAGAGTTGTATATTTTAAATGGCAGGGCTAGGAGGATTCGAACCTACGAGTGACAGAGTCAAAGTCTGTTGCCTTACCGCTTGGCTATAGCCCTATATTTAATAGCAAATTTATTATAATATATTTATTGTAATAATGCAATAGTAAATTTATAAATATATTATAATAAAAATGTAAGTTTTATTATTTCCCATTTGAAATAAAAAGTGTTAAGTGATATAATATATAAGTTAAGGTGTATTCCTTATTTGTTTTAATTGAAAAGGGGGAAGTTGAGTATTATGGAATTTAACGTAACTAATCTAAAAGCAAACGTAGAACAAAATTTATTTGATCAAGGGTTAGCTTTGTATTTAAATAAAAAAGTGAATATCGCTCAACTTATCCAAACAGATTTAGGTAGTGAGATAAAATATACTTATCCAGTGCCTGATGAAGATGGAAGAAGTAACTATAGTGTTACAGTGAAACTATTCAAAAAAGAGAATAAGTATTTTATGTCTGGTTGTCTATGTAAGTGTTATTTTTGTCAAAGTAATAAAACTATATGTTCTCACATAGTAGCATTATGTTTAATATTAATGGATTACTTAAATAATGGTACAGAAGGACTTGAAGAATATTCAAAAGAATATTTCAAAAGAATCAAAGAAGAAAAATTATTAAATTTATTTACTAATAATGATTATAGTAATGTAAAACTACGTCCTACTTTTACTATCGATAAAAATGGTATTTCGTTTAGACTTTATATCATGTACGAAAAAGAATATATTATTAATAATATAAATACATTTTTAGAAGGTATAAAACAAAACTCATTAATTAAATATGGGAAGAGATTAGAATTTGTACATAATCTTGATGTATTTAATAATAATGCTAGGGAATTAATAGAATTATTAATGATATCGAAATTAGATTATATTAATAAAATGCTTTTTATTAATAATCACTTATTTGAAAAAATAATAAATATATATAAAGACGATGTATTAAACTTTGTATTAGATGATCAAAACTATAAAGTTGAAAATTCATTAATAGAAGAAAAATTAAATATATTAGTTGATACAAAAGGGTTAGAATTAGTTTTACCTAATAATTTAAAATGTATTAAGACTTTTGATAAGTTAATATTAGTTAATAAAAATAAAACTAATGTTATTAAACTAAATAATTATGAAATGAGTATTGTTAGTAATTTAATTGATAATAATTATGTTATGGATATTTCAGAAAGTGAAGAATTCTTCTTTAGTAATATTTATCCTAAAATCAAAAATATTGTTTCATTATCTAAAGAAGTAGAAGAACAGTTTCCTGTATATGATGTTGTTATTAATTCATATATTGATTTAAATGATTCTGTTATTACAGTTAAATCAGTTATATTAGAACAAGGTGAAAAAGTATCAAAAGAGAAACTTGCTGTATTATCTAAAGTTATATATTTTGAATATGAATTATTACTAAAAGAGTATGGATTTTCTTTAAACTCTTATTCTATATCTGATACAACAACAATAGTTGATTTCCTTCATTCAGATATTACAAGATTTAAAAAATATGGAGAAGTATATCTAACTGATAAAGTAAGAAAAGCTAATGTTAAAAAAACAGGTAAATTTAATTTAGGTATTAATTATAATTTAAATTTATTAGAATTAAATATTGATTCTTTAATGTCTAATGATGAATTACAATTAATTTTAGCATCATATAGAAATAAAGAAAAATATGTTATTTTAAAATCAAATGTTATCATTGAAATAGATGATGATGTTGCTGAATTATCGCGTATTGTAGACGAATATTCATTAGATGATAGTGATTTAAAGACTCCTAAATTAAAACCTTCTTATACAATTTTGAATTTATTAAAAGAAGAAAATGTTAGTAAAGAAGAGACACAAGAAGTATTAAATGATTTTACTAATTATAATCAACATGATATTTATCCTATGGAGAAAATTAATAATGTATTAAGACCTTATCAATTAGAAGCATATAGATGGTTACATACTGTTGCTAGATACGGATTTGGTGGCTTATTAGCTGATGATATGGGGTTAGGTAAATCATTAGAAATTTTAAGTTTAATATTAAGTGATGAAGTTGATAAACCTTCAATTATAATTTCTCCTATGTCGTTAGTATATAACTGGAGTAATGAGATTACTAAATGGGGTAATGGCATAAAAGTTAATATTGTTATAGGAAGTATTAAAGAGAGATCTGATATACTTAAACAAATTGATTATAATAAAAAAGAAATATATTTAGTATCTTATGATATTTTAAAGAAAGATATTGATTTAATAAATGGTGAATTTAGATTTGTTGTTATTGATGAAGCACAGTACATAAAAAATAAAAATACTAAAACAGCAATTTCAGTAAAAAAATTAGATTCACAAGTTAGATTTGCTTTAACAGGTACTCCTATTGAAAATGCATTATCGGATTTATGGAGTATATTTGATTTTATTTTACCAAATTATTTATCTTCTTATAAAAATTTCAGAGATGAATTTGAAACTGCTGCTGACTTGTCACAAGATTCTTTAGAATTATTACAAAAGAAAGTAGCTCCATTTATCTTAAGAAGAACAAAGAAAGATGTACTAAAAGATTTACCAGATAAGATTGAGGAAGTTTATTATGCTAATTTAGCTCCTGCACAAGAGAAGTTATATAATGCATATTTAAATAAAGCTAGAAACTCTCTATCTACAAGTAATGAAATTGAAATATTATCTGTACTTACTAGATTAAGACAAATTTGTGTTAGTCCTAAAATGTTTTTAAGTAATTACGAAGATGAAGAAGTGAAAATTGATTTAACAATTGATTTAATTTCTAAAGCAATTAATGGTGGACATAAAATATTACTATTTAGTCAATTTACTTCTAGTTTTGATATATTACAAACTAGACTTGAAAAAGAAGGAATTGATTTCTATATGTTAACTGGTAAAACACCAGCACAAGATAGAGTTAATCTATCAAATAGTTTTAATACTAAAGATGATGTTAAATTATTTTTAATCTCATTAAAAGCAGGTGGTACAGGTCTTAACTTATATGGAGCTGATACTGTAATTCATTTAGATCCATGGTGGAACTTAAGTGCTGAGGCTCAAGCTACAGATAGAGCTCATCGTATTGGTCAAAAGAAAGTATTAAATGTAATTAAAATCATTTGTGCTAATACAATTGAAGAAAAAGTATTACAATTACAAAATTTCAAAGCAGAGTTATCAAATAAAATAATTGATGATAATCAAAATAAAAATAAGAAACTAAACATAAAAGATTTAGAATTCTTATTATCATAAGTAAATAACCTAATCACTTTTTAAATTCCTTCATATATTATAGTGTAGTAAGAAAATTACTACTTAAAATTAAGGAGGAATTTCAATGGGTTGTAATAAACCAACAGATGAAATTTTAGTTTGCAATAATGTTTTTAAATATAAATTAGTAAAAGTTAATAATGATGTATATGATTTATTAGTTACACCATGCTGCACACCTACTGCAGTATATGATGTAGCGAGAATTAGTGAAAGATTAAATGGTTGTATGCAGTCAACGTATTATCAAGCATTTATCAATACTGACCCTGTAACAATCATTCAAGATTGTACATTAGAAGGAGCAGTAAGACGCGCTATCGCTATTTACTTTGAAAATACACCATGCATCGAATGTGATGTATGTACAAATACTTGTTGCAATCAAGGATTATTCTAAAATATATTAAAGAATCTATTAGTTTAGATTCTTTTTTTGTTATTCCGTGTTATTTCTGTGTAAATCGTTACATTTTCGAGTATTAACGGTTTAAGGAAAGTGGTGCTATAATTACATTTCTTTTTCCATTTGATATACTAATTTCAAGAGGTGGTTTAAATGGAAAAAAGAACGTTAGGTGGATGTTTTACAATTATAATACTTTTATTATCGGCTACAATTTATTTTTTAATTTCAGCATCAGCTAGTAATGATGATATTACAGTTGGGACAATCGATAGATCAAGTTTAGATTTTTATAATGTATTAACTGATTCAGGTTACAGCAAAGATTTTGAAACTTGGGAACAAGAAAGTTTAAATGGTACAATCGAATATAGACTTGTAGATTTAAATATTGAATTTGGTGCTCAAGGAGAATGGATTCGTGTATATTCTTTAGAAAATATAATTTTAGCACAATCTTGGTATGAGTCATTTGTTGATGGATCTATTGGTATTGAATATACTCAATATTATACAGTAACATTTATGGATAATAATACAACATTAAGTTCTCAGGTAGTATTAGAAAACTCTTTAGTTTCTGCTCCTGTAGTTTCTGCAGTTGATGGTAAAGTATTTGCTGGATGGGATTATAATCTTGAAAATGGTATTGATAGTAAAACAACAATTACTGCTTTATGGGAAAATGATTCTTATACTATTACTTTTGTAACATCATCTAATGATTATTTTCCTGTACAAGAAATTTCATATGAAGATGAATTTACTCTACCTATTCCAACAAAAGATGGATATCAATTTACTGGGTGGTATAACGGAAACACTCAAGTTACTGATGGTAAATATACAAACACTTCTAATATAGTGCTTTACGCAAGATGGGAAGCATTATCATATAATATTTCATTTGATGTAAATGGTGGGAGTTATTTAAATAGCATTTCTGCTCCATTTAACTCTACAGTTGAATTACCTTCTCCATCAAAAACTGGAAGTAGATTTGCTGGATGGTATTATGAAGGTACTTATGTTTCAAATACTTTTGTATTTGCATACAATAAAGATATCGTATTAACAGCGGCATGGGGATCTGCTGATGCATATTTCTTAAATTTTAATTCAAACGGTGCTGGTTCATTTGAACCAATTGAAGTAAAAAAAGATTTCCAATATAGTTTACCTCAACCAGAAATGACAGGTTATACTTTTGATGGATGGTATTATAATGGTGCTAGATTAGATGATGTTAATGATGTATGGATGTATGATAATGATGCAACAGCAGTAGCTAAATGGACAATCATTGATTACAAAATTACATATTCATTAGTTTCAGGTACTAATCATCCTGATAATCCAACAACATATACAATTGAAACTTACGGATTATTAAAATATGGTACAAGAACAAATTATGAACAATACGGTTGGTATATTAATGGTACAGAAGTTACAACATTTACTTTCGATAAAACAATAGGTGATTTAGCTGTAACATTTAGATGGCAATACAAATACTATGATGTAACATATATGGTAAATGGTGAAGCTGTACAAACAAATGATCTTTCATCATATGCTGTATTAGCTTTTAGTACAAATGATTACACATTAAGATACTATACAAATGATGAAATCCATGTAAATTGTTGGTATGTTGATCCTGAATTTAATACAAAAATAACATCTCTTTCATCTTTTAATTTATCAAGATATTTTGATGAAGAAGACTTAGAAGAAAATGGAATTGTTTTATATGGTGATGCTGTAGCAACAAATGAAGGTACATATACTGCTACAACAGGTCTTAATTTAACTTATGAATATATTAACTATGGACATTATCCTTCTCAACAAGTAAGAAATCAAGATACATTAGCTGCATTAGCTAACATTACTGAAAGAAATGAAAATGGTTATATTGAGTATGAAGGAGAACAATACCTTTACCAAAAAGCTACTATCTGGACTCCAGGTACAGTTTCTTATACAATTACACAAAAAGCTTCAAACAATCAATTTATTGGTAATAATTCATATTATTATTATCATGTAGAACCAATTAAATGGAGAGTACTTAGAGATGAAGTTACTTCAGAAGTTACTTTATGGTGTGAATATTTATTAGGTTCTGCTGTATATAATGAAGAACAATCTTATGACGAAGAAGGAAATGCAATTGCGCTTAATGATTGGGAAACAAGTACAATAAGAGCGTATATGGATACATTTGCTAAGGTAGCATTTACAACAGAAGAGTATAATCAAATTTCAATGACTGAACGTACTGCTATTACAGATAGTAAAGTAACAGAGGATAAATTATTCTTCTTAACACCTGATGAATTATCAAATCCTAATTTTGGATTTGAAGATAAAAGTACGACGGATCCTAATAGATCTGCTATAATATCTGATTACACAAGAGCTTGTGGTTCGTATGCAACTAGTGTACATCATACTTCTCTTTATTGGGGAAGTCCTAGTACAACAAATGAAAAATATGTTTATTATGGTAGTACAACACTTTCTGGTTCAACAACTAATACTGCTGATTGTGAATTTAGACCAGCGATGAAATTATCTTTCTCTATTTAATTAAATAAAATACTTTAGTCTAACTAAAGTATTTTTATTTTTTATAGTGTGTTATAATATTAGAAGGTGATTAAAATGAAAAATGAAGTAATTAAACAAGATGAAATAATAAAAGAAATTTATTCTTTTTTAAAAGAAAAAAATAGAGATACACCTTTAGTTAAAAGTGCACTTTGTACATTAGATAATATGAATGAAATGCAGAAGTACTATGTTGAATCATTAACTAATACCCATGAAGTTGGGGAGCGTATTTTGCGATTATATGCCTTACTTCAGGGATTATTTGTGTGTATAGATTCTTTATATGCTTTAGCATATGATATGTGTGGAAGTAAATCTTTTATTAATATTAATCAAAATAAAATGTTGAAAGAATTAAAATATATTAGAAATGATGTTGTAGGACATCCTGTTAATAGAGTGTATGAGGATAACACTGTAGCTTATTGTTTACTTAATCCAAAAGATATTCATGAAACAACAATTTTATATTATATTTATACAAATAATACACATAAAACAAAAAGTGTTGATTTAGTAGAATGTCTTAATAATTACTATTTAGAAAGTAATGATTTACTTAAATATTTGTTTGATTTCTACAAACATAATGTAAAAGAAAATAGTATTGTTTTAATTACAAAGAAATTCTATGATAGTTTTGACCCAGAGAAATATGACGAATCGGGATTACGAAAAAACTATGAAGAAAATTATAAAAATAAAAACGAGAAACAAAGTAGATATATTTGGAGATTAAATATCTTAAGCAGATATAAAGAAAACAAACATAAAGGATTTAAACGTGATCTATATAATTATGCATTATCTAATCAGGTTAAGAAACTAATGGAAATTGCTTATTTATTAGAAAATCAAAAAATTGAAGTAGATATTAAATGTAGATTTCCAAGATACTTAATATTATTCAAAGAGTTTTTATATACAAACAAATCATTCATAAAGGATTTAGATATATTAGTAGATGCTACACATCCATATTTTATGTCTACACTAGAAAACATTAGAAACATTCTTCTTAAAAGTAATAATAAAGTATTATTAGAATTAATTGATTGGTTAATTGAGAATAAAGAAGATGAAGGATTTGTTTATTTAGTAGGTAGTACATTCAAAACAATAAAAGTATTTTAAATAAGGAGAATTTAATATGATAACATATGACATCATGAAAAACATGCATTATATATTTTTAGCAGTTTTTTTAATAATTTTTTTTGGAATAATTATTTTTGCATTTATAAACAACAAAAACATGCAAAATAATAACCCAAATAAATTGCCTTCAAAACCTATTCCGTTTTTACATAAAATTTTAGTTGGAGTATTATTGATTTCACTACCTATGTGTGCAATATCATCTATCTTACTAAGAAACATGGCTTTGGCATTAGTGTTTGGTTGTGCATTTGGAGTTTCAGTAGTAATTCTTATAATTACTGCATCTACTACAAAAATCACCCTAACAATAAATAAAAATGGTAAAAAAGAAGTAGTTCAATATACTATGCAAGAATATCAAAGAAGAATTTATAATGGTACACTTGATGTAAATAGTATTGTTAGGGAAGATGAAAGTGAATATACAGATCCTAAATCAGTTTCTAATGATGATGATCCATTTGCGAAATTTGATTAATAGTACATTTATACAATAAAGTGTATGAATTAAATATAGTTTATGATATAATAGACAAGATGAAATTTGGAGGAAGTAAAATGAATATTAGAAATATAGCAATTATAGCCCATGTTGACCACGGTAAAACTACATTAGTAGATAAATTATTATCAAGTTCACATACATTTAGAGATAACCAACAAGTTGCAGAACGTGCAATGGATTCAAATGATTTAGAAAGAGAACGCGGAATTACGATTCTAGCTAAAACAACAGCAATTAATTTTAAAGATACTAAAATTAATATCCTAGATACTCCAGGACATGCTGACTTTGGTGGAGAAGTAGAACGTATCATGAAAATGGTAGATGGTGTTTGTTTAGTAGTTGATGCTTATGAAGGTACAATGCCACAAACTCGTTTCGTATTAATGAAAGCATTAGAAGAAGGATTAAAACCTATCGTTGTTGTTAATAAAGTTGATAAACCATCAGCAAGACCTTTAGAAGTAGTTGATGAAGTTATTGATTTATTAATTGAATTAGGTGCAGATGAGGATCAATTAGAATTCCCTGTATGTTTTGCTTCTGCTGTTAATAATACATGTAGTTTAGATTCTGATATAACTACACAAGTAGAAGGAATGGAACAATTATTAGATTTAATTATTAGTGAAACACCTGCTCCAAATGTTGATGCAAACAATGCATTACAATTCCAACCAGCATTATTAGATTATAATGGATTCGTAGGTAGAATTGGTATTGGTCGTGTTACAAGAGGATCAATGAAAGTTAATGAAATGGTTTCTTGTGTAAGATTAGATGGTACAATCAAACAATTTAGATTACAAAAATTATTTGGTTTCCACGGTTTAAATAAAATTGAAATTGAAGAAGCATTTGCTGGGGATATCGTTGCTATTGCTGGTTTACCAGATATTTCGGTAGGTGAAACTGTTTGTACAGTTGGACAAGAAGAAGCTTTAGAACCATTAACTGTTTCTGAACCTACAGTTCAAATGACATTTGGTACAAATACTTCTCCATTTGCTGGTAAAGAAGGTAAACATGTAACTTCTTCTAAAATCGAAGAGAGATTATTCTCTGAATTACAAAAAGACGTTTCTTTAAGAGTTGAACGTTTAGGTGGATCAGAAGAATGGGTAGTTTCTGGACGTGGAGAATTACATTTATCTATCTTAATTGAAAATATGAGAAGAGAAGGATACGAATTCCAAGTATCTAGACCTAGAGTTATTATTAAAGAAGAAAACGGAATTAAAATGGAACCTTATGAATATGTAGTAGTAGATTGTCCTACTGATTATATTGGTTCAGTAATTGATATCTTAGGACAAAGAAAAGGTATCATGGAATCTATGGATTCAAATGAAAATAATCAAACAAGAGTTACTTACCATATGCCTTCAAGAGGTTTAATTGGATTTAACACTGACTTCATGACTTTAACAAAAGGATACGGTATGTTATCACACGTATTCGTTGATTATAGAGTTATGGAAGGTACTAACGTTGGTGAAAGAGCTATTGGTGTATTAGTATCAATGGATCAAGGTCAATCAACTGCTTATTCAATTGGTTCTTTAGAAGAACGTGGTTATATGTTTATTGAACCAGGTGTTCAATGTTATGAAGGTATGATTGTTGGGGAATGTAATAGAGATATGGATTTAGCTGTAAATGTTGTTAAAGCTAAAGCTCAATCAAATACTCGTTCTTCAGGTAAAGATACTACTGTAACATTAAAAAAACCAAGAGAAATGAACTTAGAAGCATGTTTAGAATATATTAATGAAGATGAATTAGTAGAGGTAACTCCATTAAATGTTCGTTTAAGAAAGAAAATTCTTAATACAAATGAACGTAAAAAATTCGATAAATATAAAAAATATGAATAATTATATTAACTACACTATTTTAGTGTAGTTTTTATTTTTATAAAATTATTGTTGATTTTTATAATTCTATTTGTTATAATTTGAATATCAAACTAATTGATATTAAAATTAAAGGAGATTATTATGAAAATAGGTGTTGTTGTATGTTCTAATTCTGGGTTAGATTACTTAGAATATGATAAAAGTATTAAAATTATGAGATGTGCTTTAAATATAGAGCAAGATACATTTTATGATTATGTTGATATTTCAGCAGAAGATTTCTATGAAAGAATAACAAATAATAAAAATTTAAAGATTTCTACATCTCAACCTACAACAGGTGAAATGATTGATATTTTAGAGGGATTTAAAAAAGATGGTCATACAGATGTAATTGTAATTACAATCAGTTCTAAATTAAGTGGTACATTATCTGGTATGCATGTTGCTGCTTCAATGGTAGAAGGAATAAATGTTCATTTATTTGATTCAAAAAGTTTAGGATATTGTGAGGCTTACTTAGCAATAACTGCTGCTAAAATGGCAAAAGAAAATAAAAAACCAAATGAAATAATAGAAGTATTGGAAAATTTAAGAAAAAATGCTAAAATATATGTATGTGTAGATACTTTACATTATTTAATGTTGAATGGTAGATTAAGTACGCTTAATGGAGTGTTAGGAACAATGCTTCAAATAAAACCATTATTACATGTAGATTCTGAAGGTACATTAACTACATTAGAAAAGATTCGAACTAAACAAAAGTCTGTTGCTAGAGTAATAGAGTTAGTGCTTGAAGAAATAAAAGATAAAAAAGTTGTACTTTTTGCAGCTCCTACTAATAATTTAGAAGAAGCTACACAAGCTCTTGAAGAAATAGCAAGCAGAACAAATGCAACAGTAGTAGATAAGGTTTATGCACCTCTTACTCCTGTAGTAGGTTGTCATGCTGGGCCAAAAACGTTTGGTATTGGATTTATTATTGTATAGGAGGCGTATAATATGGATGGTAAAAAAAGATTTTAAACGAATTGTTGGTGGATGTATTCAATCACATTTTAACAATTGAACAACAACAATTAAAACAAAATGGAGTTACTTTATCGATTACCGAAGTCCATGTTATAGAAGCTATAGATAAAGTTGAAGTAAAAACAATGGGTAATATCGCAAGAAAGTTACGAGTTACTTTAGGTACATTAACTACTTCAATGGATAGATTAGTAAAAAAAGGATTCGTTAAAAGAGTATATGATGAAAATGATCGTAGAAAAGTATTAATTGAATTATTAGATGATGGGATTGAAGTTTTAAAAGAACATACTAAATTTCATGAAGAGATGTTAGAGAAGTTATTTTTAGATACTACAATTCAAGAAGATGAATTATTAATTAATTCACTAAATAATATAAGTCAGTTTTTCAAAGATAAGTATTAAAAACAAGTAAATCATTTTACGAATAAAAACATTTTAAAACAATTTTTGATAATGCTTGATTTATTTTATTTATTAAAGTATAATAAAAGTATGGGTAAACCAAATTTAAGTAATAAGGAGTACGGCAACTATGAAAGGTATTGTAAAATGGTTCGATGCTGAAAAAGGTTTCGGATTTATCACTGTTGATGGTGGTAAAGATGTATTTGTTCACTTTAGTGCTATTCAAGCAG
>JAWXUF010000017.1:0-22290 GCA_044432865.1 bacterium
AGCGTATACTTGTTCAATATCTTCACGAGAGTTAGCATGCATTAATACGATACGAGCTAAACGTTCTTTAACACCCTTAGTAGAGTTTTGTACATAAGAACCTTTAGTAATTGTTCCTGAGTAAACACGGAAGTAAGTTAATTTACCTACGAATGGGTCAGTAACAACTTTGAATGCTAAAGCAGCAAATGATTCATCATCACTTGGTTTAACAGTTCTATCATTACCCTCAGAATCTTGAGCAGGAATATCTCCTACATCTAATGGAGATGGTAAGTATTCAACAACTGCATCTAACATTTTTTTAACACCCATGTTTTTAAATGCAGAACCACATAAAACAGGGAAGAATTCAGCAGTTAAAACAGCTTTACGAATTACTTCTTTGATAGTTGCAATAGAGATTTCTTCTCCACCTAAATAAGCTTCCATTACTGAATCATCAAATTCAGCGATAGTTTCGATTAATTCATTTCTTTTTAATTCACAAATATCTTGTAAATCAGCAGGAATGTCTGTAACAGTGTACTCTTCATGAGCATCTCCTGTATACATATAAGCTTTCATTTCTAATAAGTCAACTTGACCTTTGAAATCATCTTCAGAACCAATTGGCCATTGCACAGCAGCAGCTTTAGCTCCAAGACGGTCTAAAATAGTGTTAATTGAATATTCAAAGTTAGCACCCATTTTATCCATTTTATTTACGAATACGATACGAGGAACGTTATATTCAGTAGCTTGACGCCAAACTGTTTCAGTTTGAGGTTCAACTCCTGCTTGTCCATCAAGTACAGTAACTGCACCATCAAGTACACGTAAAGAACGTGAAACCTCAACAGTAAAGTCAACGTGACCTGGAGTATCGATAATGTTAATTCTATGTGAATCCCATTCAGCTGATGTAGCTGCAGAAGTAATTGTTATACCTCTTTCTTTTTCTTGTTCCATCCAGTCCATTTGAGAAGCTCCATCATGAGTTTCTCCGATTTTATGAGTTTTACCTGTGTGGAATAAGATACGTTCAGTAGTTGTAGTCTTACCAGCATCGATGTGAGCCATGATACCAATATTTCTAGTTTTATCTAATGAAAAATCTCTAGCCATAATCTTATAAGCTCCTTATTCTTTTAATTTAATATTACCAGCGGTAATGAGCGAATGCTTTGTTAGCTTCAGCCATTCTATGAGTATCTTCACGTTTCTTAACAGAAGCACCTTGACCATTTGCAGCATCCATAATTTCTTTAGCTAATCTTTCTTCCATTGTCTTTTCATTACGTAGACGAGAATATTTAATTAACCATCTTAATCCTAAAGTAGTTCTTCTTTCAGGACGAACTTCAGTAGGAACTTGGTAGTTTTGACCACCGATTCTTCTTGATTTAACTTCTAATACAGGCATGATTTTTTCTAAAGCTTCATTGAAAACTTCGATTGCTTCTCTTCCTGTAACTTGATTGATACGATCAAACGCACCATATAAAATACTTTGAGCAGTTCCTTTTTTACCTTCAATCATGATTGCATTGATTGCTCTTGTAACTAATTTTGAAGAATAAATTGGATCTGGTAATACATCTCTTTTAACTATGTGTCCTTTACGAGGCATAATTGCTCCTCCTTCCTATTTTTTATTTATTATTTTTTTGCAGCTTTTGGACGTTTCGCACCGTATTTCGAACGAGATTGTTGACGGTTTGCTACTCCACTTGCATCTAGTGTTCCACGAACGATATGGTAACGTACCCCTGGTAAATCTTTAACACGACCACCGCGGATTAATACAACACTATGTTCTTGTAATGAATGTCCAATTCCTGGAATATAAGCAGTTACTTCTAATCCATTTGATAAACGAACTCTGGCATACTTTCTAAGTGCTGAGTTAGGTTTTTTCGGAGTCATTGTAGTAACACGAGTACAAACACCACGTTTTTGAGGTGAACTTGTGTTAGTGAATTTTTTCTCTAATGAGTTAAATCCAACATTTAAACTTGGAGATTTAGATTTAGTTGTTTTATCTGTTCTCCCTTTACGAACTAATTGAGCTATTGTAGGCATAAAGGCCTCCTTTCTACCACGCTGCCTTGTGGTTCATACGAAAATTATAAAAAATATGTTTTGCTCTCACAAAACAGTATTAACATTTTCACAGCATTAATATTTTACCATATTTACAATTCTAATGTCAACACTTTATTTAACAATTAAAATAAATAAGCGACTACCGTCGCTTATTCGTATTTTTTATATAATTCGTATAATTCTTTTGCTTTTAAAACATATTTTTTTGATACTTCTTTAAAATTAACTTTTAATTCTTTACTAAGGCCAATTTGCTCTTTATAGAGTGCTACATTGTGCCATTGTAAGCACTGAGCCATTCTATTCGTTATTAATCTTCTCATTTCTTCATTATTAGGAGTTCTCTTTAAATAACAATTTAACAATTCAATAGCATCTTCAAAATTTGCATTACCAAAACATGCAATATCATAATAAGGATCATTATTACCTGAATATTCCCAGTCTAATAAATACAATCTATCTGAATTAATCCAATTTGCTTTTTGAGCATCCCCATGACAAAACACTTTAGGATATTTTTCAAACTCTTTAAACATAATAGGTAATTTATTTTTAAGTTCAGAGAATTGTTCACTTACGGGATACTTTAATAATGATTCATAATAGTCAATCCTTTTAATAACGTCATAATCATTCACAGCAACAATACCGCTATTATGTAACTTTAATAATAATTCAGAAACAATATTCAAATCAACTGAAAACGAACTTAAATCTTCTCCTTCGATGTACTCAGCAATTTTGTGACCATTTACTTTATTAAAATATATATTGTCACAGTTTAATTCTAAGTTTTTTATTAATTCTAAATTTGCATATTCAACTTCTCTATCAATAAATACAGAACTATTTTTACCAGGAATTCGGTACGTATACAATTTACCATCAATTTTTACCAACACTGTATAATTACTCATACCACCACTAAATCTAGAGATAACTTCCACTTCTTTTTTTAATTCAATTTCAATTATCATTTTTAAAAACTTGTATTCCATAATAAAGCTCCTTTAATTTAATACATACCCATTTCTAACATATGCCATATAAATACTTTTCATTGTTATAAATGTTCTATTATTTAATTTTTCAAATAAATCTATTGGATTACTAACAATAAATGAATCGAAGAAATCTTCGTCGACATCAATCTTGCCCTTAATATTATTTTTGTAAAATAAAATTATATTATATTCATCTTTAAACTTTTTTAAAGTTGCATATTCTTTTTTTGTAATACGAGAAACTCGTTTACCAACTGCAATGACATCTTTTTTAATAATGAATTCATGGTTTAAAAGTAATATTAATATTGGAAACTTTAAAATCATCATATTAATTCTAGAATAATTTCTTCTAAGATACATATAATGATATTCCATTTTCTCTACATTTTTCTCACTATACGCTTTTAAATATTTTATTCTATGAATAGAAACATTAGAAACTACATTACCAACGTCATCTTTAGGTTTATATTTACTTTTGAATTTTTGCTCGATAGATACATTAGATATTACGTCAAGCTGATATAATACACCTTCTAAATAGTCTTTATTTCTTTTACATCTAACTATATTACAAATATCATTAACTCCATCTTCACTATAAATAGAGTTCATTACACCTAAAAATGTATTAACTGTAAATACTCCAAATAAAAATTGTATTAAATAATCATTACCACTTCTATATAAAATTAAAAGTAATATTATAGATAAAAAATATGTAAATATTAATCCACCAAGATTATAGGTAAAATACTTTCTATTTGTTGGTTTCATCAAACATTGTCCTGGTACTGATAAAAAACCAGGTTCATAACATATTCTAATTTTATCTTTTTTATAAATTTTAATACATAAAACTTTGAAAGATGTAAATTTATATCCAGAATAAAGTCCAAAAACTAAATGTCCTAATTCATGAAAAATTATAGTAAATACAAATCCCACTATTAACCCAGGGATTATTAATAAGTAACTTAAATATGATTGTATGTTTAGCGAGTACTGTATACCTACTAAAGATACAATCATTAATATTAATAATAAAACAAACTTTTTTAATGTCATAAAACTCTAAGTACAATACATTTTAGATATAGTTGTTCGTTAGAATTTAGTAAAGCAGGATGATCAGGAGATTGAATTTTTAAATCTAAAAACTGAACTTTTCTTTTACTATCTTTAACAGCGTTTTGAACCATTTCAAAAAAGATATCAGTAGTCATGTGTTGAGAACAACTATACGTAAATAAATATCCACCTTTATTAATTAATTTTAAAGCTTGTAAATTTATTTCTTTATACCCTTTGATCGCATTTTTAAGTTTATCTTTTGTTTTAACAAATGCTGGTGGATCTAAAACAACAACATCATATCTTTTATCAGTACTTCTTAAATAATCAAATACATCTACACACACAGCATTAATCTTATCTTTGAATGGATTTAAACTAGCATTAAACATTATATCATCACATGCTTTTTGAGATATATCTAACGCATCTACACTTAATGCATCGTATTTAGCTGCATGTAAAGCAAATCCTCCTGTATGAGAGAAGCAATCTAAAACTGTTTTCCCTTTAACATAATATTTTAAATAATCTCTATTTAATTTTTGATCTAAGAAATATCCTGTCTTTTGACCATTCTCAATATCAACTTGCATTTTAATTCCATTTTCTTCGATAATAACTTTAGTATCAAACTCTTTGTATAAGAATCCTTTAGTTTCTTCTAATCCTTCTTTTTTACGTACAGGAACATCACTTCTTTCATATATTCCTTTTGGATTGCATAACTCAACTAATATTTTAACTATATCATCTTTAATGATATCCATACCTAATGACATGAATTGTACAGATAAATAATCACCATACTTATCAACAACTAATCCTGGCAAGAAATCTGCTTCAGAAAATACTAATCTAGTAGCACTAAATCCAAGAGCGTTTCTATGATCAATAGCTAATTGAATTCTTTCTTTAAAGAAATTATAATTAACTTCTTCATTTTCATCTAACGTTAATACACGAACCATTATTTTACTATTTGAATTAAAAAATCCATAACAAACGAATTTTTTATCAAATGTATAAACTGAACAAATCGAACCATCTTTTATTGGTCCTTCAAATCCACTAACTTCATTATTAAAAATCCATGGAAATCCATTCAATACATTTTCTTCTTCTTTTTTATCTAAAATTACCTTTAACATATAATCACTTCCTTGTTAAAGATTATATCATATTATCTATTATATTTGTTTACTAATTTAATTAAATAGTTTTTAATCTCATTTGTAAAAATATTTTCATTTAGTTTAAATGTCCAATTACTTAAGGTGTTTGGAATATTAATTGTAGATGTTTCATCTAGTTTCAATACATCTTGTAATTGTATTATGACTAATTTCGCATTACTACAATACAGTTTTTCAATAATATTTCCGTAATAATTATTTATAAATTCAATTTCTTTTTCACTTAATGTTTTATACCATCCCATTAAAGGTATATTATCATGAGTAGTCGAGTAAGCAACTGTATTATATTTATAATTTTTATAGTAATGAATTGAATTAATATCTAGTCCGTATACAGAAACTTTCATACTTGTAAATTTTGTATGACTTACTAACTCTATTACATCACTAGTAATTACGCCTAAATCTTCAATAATTATTCTTTCTTTATTTAAATTTAAACAATCAAACAACTCCTTACCATATGACATTATCCATTCACCATTTACAGCTGAATCATTCTTAGGAATTCTATAATAAGATGAATACCCTCTAAAATGATCTATTCTTAATTTATCAAATAATGATAGATTGTATTTAAATCTTTTATCTAAAAATTTAAAATTAGTAATCTTAATATACTCCCAGTCATATAAAGGATTCCCCCAATATTGTCCTGTCTTAGAAAAAGAGTCAGGTGGTCCACCTGATACATATTCCATATCAAGGTTATAATCAAGAAGAAACTGTTTAGGATTACGCCATACATCAACACTATCGTAAGATGCATAAATTGGTAAATCACCTATTATTTTAACATTATGTTTATTTGCATATTGTTTCATTTTGTAATATTGCTTAAAAAAGATATATTGTGTAAACTTATAAAAATTTATCTTTTCTATATTATCTAGAGAAAACTTATTTAACATTTCAATATCTCTATACTTATAACAATCATTTAATTCATACCAATTACATTTAAACACTTCTTTTAATGTCATAAATAATGCATAATCATCTAACCAATCATTATTTATAAATTTAATATACTCTTCATCGATAACAAAATTATTATAAGCTTTCTTCAATATATTGTATTTTGTATTATATAGAAAACTGTAATCTATTTTATTTCCTTCACACCGAGTTAAATCATCTATTGATAAAAGATTATTTTCTACTAACATTTCTAAATCTATTAAATAAATATTCCCAGCGTAAAAACTAAATGTTTGATATGGGGAATCACCATATCCTGTTTGACCTATGGGTAGTATTTGCCAATATTTCTGGTTACATTCAGATATGAATTTTATAAATTCATAACTACTTCTCCCAAGTGTACCTATCCCATATTTATTATTTAGAGAAAATATAGGAAATAAAATTCCACATTCTTTAATGATATCACCTCTATTAAATATATTAATATACTCTAAATTTATGTTAATCACGTAATACCCATAAAAGAATATAATATAAAGAATTGATAATAATAAAATAGGTGATTAGATGCAATGTTATTTCAAAGATGAAAATACTGTTTTATTAGAATTAGATTATGATGTTGAGTATGAAATTTATGAAGAGGAACAATTATTAATTTCTAGTAAATACAGTGAAATAACAGAGTTATATATTAAATATAATATCGGTTCAAATTACTATATTAAAATTGGATTAGATCTTATCGAATTAGATTACAATGGAATTTATGACACTGATGAATTTAGTAAATATAATACAGATGAAATTTTAGGAATGTCTATATCAAATGATATATCTTTTAAATTGTGGGCACCATTAAAAAAGAAAATCGACTTAATAATTTCGAATGATTCTATAGAATTTATTTTTCCTATGAAAAAAGAAAATGGCGTATTTAAAGCAAATATTGATATTTCATATATAGGATATTATTATCATTATCGAATATATAATATAAACAATGTAATTGATTCAGTAGACCCATATGCTAAATGTGTAATTAACAACAAAGGATATATAATTGATACATCTAATAATAAACAATTAAATAGAAACATAAAAGACTCACAACGAATAATATATGAATTACACATTTTGGATTACACAAATGAATGTATTAATAAAGGTAAATTTCTAGGACTAGTTGAAAAAGAAACATTAAATCATTTAGTTGAGTTAGGTGTCACTGATATTCAACTTTTACCAATATTTGATTTTGAACATGATGATACTTATACATGGGGGTATATGCCACTTAATTATAATTCATTAACCTCTTTATATGCAGTTGATGAACATAATAAAATATCAGAATTTCAAAATGTAGTAAACATATTACATCAAAATAATATTGGAGTGATAATGGATGTTGTATATAACCATACATCATTCAAACATTGTTTCAATAATTTTGTCCCTAAGTACTTCTACCGTATGAAAGATAATATTTATTGTAATGCTAGTGGATGTGGAAATGAAATTTCATCAGAAAGATATATGACAAGAAAATATATTGTAGATTCAGTAATCTACCAAATAAATACATATGGACTATCAGGTCTTAGGTTTGATTTAATGGCAATTTTAGATATTGAAACAATAAATACAATCTCTAAGGAAGTTAAAGAAATCAACGATGAAATAATATTATATGGAGAACCGTGGAGTTGTTTAAAACCAAATATTAAAATTGAATTCTCTTGTAATAATTACAACAAATTCAATGCATATATATTTAACGATATTTTAAGAGACTCAATTAAAGGAAATGTATTTAATAAGTATGATAAAGGTTTCATCCAAGGTAATAATTATTACAAGAACATTATTCTTACAGAGTTAAATAAACAAACAATTAATTATGTTAGTTGTCATGATAATTTAACGTTATACGACAAATTATCACTAACATCTGATTACATACTTGATATGCAAAAACAGGCAAATGCTATAGTGATATTATCAAGTGGAATTACCTTCCTGCACTCAGGAGTTGAAATGTGTAGAACTAAAAAATTAAATGATAATAGTTATAACAGTCCAATTGAAATAAATAAAATAAATTGGAACAATAAATATGAATACAATGAATGTTTTGAATACTATAAAAATATTATTTCGTTTAAGAAAAAAATGGATATTATAAATTTAAGTGAATATGAAACGAACATTGATTCTATACTTTCATATAAAATAAATGATTACATTATCATACACAACGGAAATGAATATAATTATTTATCGTTACAAAATCATACATTACTATTTCATAAAATAGAATGTAATATTTATATTGATGAATTATATTTAGAAAAAAATAACACTTATATAATAAAAAAGAACTAGGTTATCCTAGTTCTTTTATCTTTTCTAATACTGAAACAATATCAGCTTCAATACCTATATTATTTCCATAAGTATGAGCATCATCTAAATTAATTCTAACCAATGTAATGTTATCTAAAGTAGACATTCTATCAAATGGATATCTAATAATAACAGGAGTATTATAACCAACACCTATTTCAATTAATAAAACTTTCTTATCTTTATTTCTAATAATAAAATCACTATAATTATCATAATTCTTCAAAGAGTACACTTCACAAAAATAATCATCACATCGTAAATTAGGTATAAGATGCTCCCCACAACTACATTTAGGAATTTCCTTTTCTCCATTTAAATACTTTTCAACAAACTCTTTATTATCATACAATCGATTATTACAATTTACTCTACACTGAAGTCTAGAGTAGTCACCTTGAGGTGCATATATTGATTCTCCAAATGCCTTTTGAGTTTGACTATCACCATTTGTAGTAATAATATAATAGTTTTTACCTTTTACAATATCATGTAATAATTCATATGGTTTAGTAATACCAGGTTTGTATCTTATATTATTTATATGTAAAGTCCAAAAATCCCAATAATCATTTTCATTTTCTTCATTTATATTAGTAACCCAGTAGTTTGATATAACATCAAATATATGCTTAAATCCCTTAGAATGGTATTCTGGGTATAAATCCTTAAGCACATCATTAGAAGTGTAATTAAGGCCTCCTGAGGCGCTCATACCACTACCTATTCCAATTACTATTGCATCAGACTCTTCTATAAGAGTTTTAATTTTTAAGTATTCTTCTATATATTTCATAATCTACATCCTTAAACACATTGAATACTACATCAATTGTATTACTTTCTAAAAAATATTCTACTTCTTCTACAGCTATTTTAGCTGCTTCTTCGTTAGGAAAACAAAATTCACCTGTTGATATACAACAAATACTTATACTTTTCATTCCATTTTCAACTGCTAATTTAAGTACATTTTTGTAACAATTTCTCAAATCATTTTTCAAATCTTCAGTAAGGTTAGAATAAACTATTGGTCCAACTGTATGTATAACCTTTTTACAAGGAAGATTATAAGCATTAGTTATTTTAGCATAACCAGTTTTCTCATTGAAACCTTGTTGTTGCATTAGCTCATTACATTCAAGTCTTAATTGTACACCACTAAATGTATGAATTGCATTATCAATACAACCATGATTTGGATAGAAACAACCAAGTAGTGCACTGTTTGCTGCATTAACAATACAATCAGTATTAATAGATGTTATATCACCTTGAATTAAATAAACATTATCCTTCATCTTAGTATGTGATGAATAATCTATTATCCCTCTTTCTTTTAAAAGTAATTGAAGGTATTCATCTTGCTTGATTATAAACTCCTTTGAAACTTCTTTTGGTGATCTTTTGTTCACCAAACCACGAAATAATCTAAATTTATCTATACCAGATAAATCAACACTTTGATTCAGTTCATCCAATAAATATTCTATTAAATAAACTTCTAATTCTTCCTTCATCAAAATCACCTCTTTGTTTTATTATAGTTCAGTTCAATAATTTATACAAATCCTAATTACATTTAATTTAATTACATGACAAAAAATGAGTTTTTTCTAATAAACAATATAATATAATTGTATCCGTAAAGGAGTATGATTATGGCAACTATAAAAGATGTAGCAAGAAAAGCTAACGTAAGTGTAACAACTGTATCAAGGGTTCTTAACAATAATGGATATGTACATCAAGATACAAAAAAAATAATAGAGGATGCAATGAATGAATTAAAATATGCACCAAATCTTTTTGCTGAAGTATTATCAAAAGGAACTTCAAATATAATTGGAATTATTATTGAAAATATTACAAATCCTAATTTGAATAGGTTGATTGACTCAATAGAAAAAGAATGTACGAAAAATGGATTTAAATTAATTTTAGGTATAACAAGAAATTCAATAGGTATGGAGGAATATTATTTATCAATGTTTAAAAAATATAATGTTGATGGAATAATAATAGGAAGTAAAATAAGTCATTATCAAGACTTTATTGACTTAAATAAACCTATAATATCAATAGATCATAATATAAATGATAATATATCATCTATAAATATAGATTACAATCTTGGATCTATATTAGCTGCAAAAGAATTTTTAAAATGTGAATGTAAAAATGTTTTAATATTGAAATATACAGATGTTTTTAATAAACCATTAGAAAAACTTATTAGTGAACTAAATGAGTACGGAATCAACACTACTACAAAATCATTAGACGGTGAGTTTAATAAAAATGAGTTGCTTGAGTATTTAGATACACACGTTTTTGATGGTATATATACAACATGTGATATAATTGCTATTTCAACAATTTCAATTTTACATAAATTAAGAATTAAGGTTCCTGAAAAATGTTGCGTTATTGGATGTTCAAGTTCTTCTTTTGCATCTATAATAACACCAACGCTAACTTCAATTGATTTCCCTACGGAAAAATTAGCAATAAAATCATTTAATACTTTACTAGATTACATAATAAATAAGAATGAAAATGTAATACATGAAGTAATTGATGTTTCATTAATAAAAAGAGAAAGTACAAAATAAAAAAACTCTAAAGATATCTAATTGATATCTTTAGAGTTTTATTTATTAATACGTTATAACATCATCGTTTGTATTTAACATTTCAGAATCGTAATCAGTGATTTGATTTTCAAAATCATATCCGTTACTATCTTCATTATCTAATTCATCTTCCTCACAATAGAAAGATTCTTCTTCTAATATACCTGTACCAGCTGGGATTAATCCACCGATTATTACATTTTCTTTTAGACCATGTAATGGATCGATTTTCCCTCTGATTGCAGCATCAGTTAATACACGAGTTGTTTCTTGGAATGAACAAGCTGATAAGAATGATTCAGATTTTAATGCAGCTCTAGTAATACCTAATAACACAGGTTTCCCTACTGCTAATTCTTTATTATTAGATTTCATAATTTCTAAGTACATTTCTTTATTAGCTTCTTTAAAGTCATGAATTGATAACTCTGACCCTGGTAATAATAATGTATCTCCTTGAGTAATAATTAAAATTTTTCTCATCATTTGACGAACAATAATTTCGATATGTTTATCACTAATTTCTACCCCTTGAGCGCAATATACTTTTTGAACTTCTTCAATAATATATTTTTGAGTAGTAACTGCATCCGTAATACGTAATAATTCACGTGGAGCAATACTACCTTTCATTAATTTCTCACCTTGAGCAACTGTTTGACCTACTTCAATTAGTAATTCAGCAGTTTGATCTAGAGTATATTTAACTTCAGAATCTTTTCCTTTAATTGTTACATTAATTCCATTTTTCTGAGAGTCAATATTTGTAATTTTACCAGTAATTTCTGAAATTACTGCTTTTCCTTTTGGATTACGTGCTTCAAATAACTCTTGGATACGAGGTAACCCTTGAGTAATATCCGTTGTAGATGCCACCCCTCCTGTATGGAAAGTACGCATCGTTAACTGAGTACCAGGCTCACCGATTGATTGAGCAGCAATTGTACCAACTGCTTCCCCAACTTCAACAATGTTATTTGTTGCTAAGTTACGTCCATAACATTTCATACATACACCGTATCTAGAATCACATGTTAAGTTAGATCTTACATAAACTTGTGTAACACCAGCTTTAATAATATCTTCTGCAACTTCGTTAGTAATGTATTCATTTCTTCCTACAAGTACTTCACCATTTTTTGTTACAACATCTTTACCAGCAAATCTACCAACTATTCTATCGAATAAGTTAACAACAACACCGTCTACAGTTTTAACATCTTCCATTAAGAATGATTTTTCTGTACCACAATCTTCTTGTTCAATAATAACATCTTGAGATACGTCAACTAAACGTCTAGTTAAATATCCTGACTCAGCAGTTTTTAACGCTGTATCCGTAGAACCTTTTCTCGCACCATGTGTAGAGATAAAGAATTCAGATACTGTTAAACCTTCTAAGAAGTTTGCTTTTACTGGGATTTCCATTACTTCTCCAGATGTGTTGTTCATAAGACCACGCATACCCGCTAATTGCGAGAAGTTTGATGTAGAACCACGGGCACCTGAATCGGCCATCATGAAAATATGATTTTCTTTATGTTGGATTAATTTAGACCATAATTGCTCTTGGATAACGTTACGAGTAACTGTCCATACAGCTGTAATTTGGTTTTTACGTTCTGCTCTAGTAGATAATCCTTCATTGAACGCTTCGTTGATTAACTCAACTTTAGCTTCTGCTTCTTTGATTAATTCTACTTTTTCATCTAATACAATAACGTCACTAGCTGAAATAGTAATACCTGAAAGAGTAGAATACTTAAATCCTAAGTCTTTTAAGTTATCTAGAATTTTAGAAGTTTCACTAATTTGATACTTCTTGAATATTTCTGAAATGATAGTACTTAAGAATTTTTTATCAAAAGGTCTAGACGCAGGACGTTTTAACATTTCTTGATACATTTTAAATGTACCTTTTTTATCCATAAAACAAGAGTCATTTGTTACTTTGATATTTGCTTTTGTAGGTTCATTTAAATATGGTAATTCTTCTGGTAATACTTCATTAAAAATCATTTTACCTAAAGTAGTTAAAATGTATTTATTTGCTTGCTCTTCAGTAAATTTTGTTGAACTGATAGATTTAGCTTCTAAGAAAATTCTTGTGTGTAATTGGATTTCTTCATTTTTATAAGCTAAATAAGCTTCATCAAATGTAGAATAGAAATGACCTTCATTAGGTAATCCTACTTTTTCCATTGTTAAATAATAGTTACCTAATACCATATCTTGAGATGGAGTAACAACTGGTTTACCATCTTTTGGATTTAGGATATTATTAGATGCTAACATTAATAATCTAGCCTCAGCTTGAGCTTCAGGTGATAAAGGTAAATGCACAGCCATTTGGTCACCGTCAAAGTCAGCATTAAATGCTGTAGTAACAAGTGGATGTAATCTAATTGCTTTACCATCGATTAATTTAGGTTCAAACGCTTGAATACCTAATCTATGTAATGTTGGAGCACGGTTTAATAATACAGGATGTTCTTTAGCAACTTCTTCTAAAATTTCCCATACTCTTGATACTTGTTTATCAATTGATGCTTTCGCACTAGAGATAGATACACCATCTCTTTCAATTAATTGTCTAATGATAAATGGTTTGAATAATGTAATTGCCATTTCTCTTGGAATTCCACATTCGTACATTTTTAAATCTGGTCCTACTACGATAACTGAACGTCCAGAGTAGTCAACACGTTTACCTAGTAAGTTTTGACGGAAACGTCCTTGTTTACCACGTAACATATCAGATAGAGATTTTAAATGACGGTTTTTTTCACCAGCAGGTTTTTTACCTCTTTTTGAATTATCGATTAATGAATCGACAGCTTCTTGTAACATACGTTTTTCATTTTTAGTAATTAAATGAGGTGCATGTTGTTCGAATTGTCTTTTTAAACGATTATTTCTATTTAAAATTCTTCTGTAAAGATCATTTAAGTCAGTAGTTGCAAATCTACCACCATCTAATTGAACCATTGGTCTTAAATCAGGTGGAATAACTGGTAATACTTCTAAAATCATCCATTCAGGTTTGTTATCAGAATTGTATAATGCTTCAACAACTTCTAAACGTTTAATGATTTTATCACGTTTTTGTTTAGATTGTGTATTTAATCTTTTTCTTAAAGAATTTTTTTCTTTTTCTAAATCAACATCTTGTAATAATTTTTTTACAGCTTCAGCTCCAGTTAAAGCTTGGAATCTGTTACCATATTTATATAAACATTGGTTGTATTCTTGTTCAGAAAGAATTTCTTTTTTCGTTAAATGTGTATCTCCAGCATTGATAACGATATAAGAAGCTAAATAAACAACTTCTTCTAAATCTTTAGCTTTTAAATCCAATAAAATTGCTAATCTAGAAGGACTGTTTTTTAAATACCAAGTATGAACTACAGGACTTGCTAATTTAATATGTCCCATTCTTTCACGTCTTACTTTTGCTTCAGTAATTTCAACACCACATTTTTCACATTTTTTTCCACGATCATTATTTCTTTTAGCTTTACCACAAGCACATTGATAATCTTTCATTGGTCCAAAGATTCTTTCACAGAATAATCCATCTGGTTCAGGTTTTAATGTACGGTAGTTAATTGTTTCGTGTTTTTTAACTTCACCATGAGACCACCCCAGAATTTCTTCTGGAGAGGCAAGGCGAATTTTTATATGTTTAAATTTGCTACTCATTAACTGTTCCTCCTATATTAGTTATTATTTAAAGATTTTGTTTCAACTGAAGTACCTTCAGTTACAGAGATATAATCATCTTCAGGATCTACTAATGATTTAGCCACTTCGTTTTCTCCTGTTTTTGTCATTAACTCAACATGAATACCTAACGCTTGTAATTCACGTGCTAATACGCGGAATGATTCCGGTAAGCTTGAATCTGGAATTGTAGTACCATCAACGATAGCTTTAAACACTTTACTACGTCCTAACATGTCATCTGATTTAACAGTTAACATTTCTTTTAATGTATGTGCAGCACCATATGCTTCAAGTGCCCAAACTTCCATTTCTCCGAAACGTTGTCCACCATTTTGAGCTTTACCACCCATTGGTTGTTGCGTAACTAATGTATACGGCCCAACACTTCTTGCATGTAATTTATCATCAACCATGTGTGATAATTTGATCATGTACATTACACCAACTGAAACACTGTTTTCAAATGCTTCACCTGTTCTACCATCATATACAACTTCTTTACCATCTTTAGACATTTTAGCTTCTGCCATAATCGATTGTAATTCTTCCATTGTTAATCCGTCGAACACTGGAGATGCAACATTAATTCCTAATTTTTGAGCAGCCATACCTAAATGAATCTCTAGTACTTGACCGATATTCATACGAGATGGAACCCCTTGAGGATTAAGCATGATATCTAACGGTTTCCCATCAGCAGTAAACGGCATATCTTCTTCTGGTAAAATACGAGAGATAACCCCTTTATTACCATGACGTCCAGCCATTTTATCTCCTTCAGAGATTTTACGTTTTTTAACGATATATACTCTAATAACTTCATTAATTGTTGGTGGTAATTCATCACCATTAGATTTTTTGAAGTGTAATACTTTATGTACGATACCACCACATCCATGAGGAACTCTTAAAGAAGTATCTCTAACTTCTCTAGTTTTTTCTCCAAAGATTGCAGCAAGTAATCTTTCTTCTGGAGTAGGATCAGTTTCACCTTTTGGTGTTACTTTACCAACTAAGATATCTCCAGCTTTAACTTCAGTACCTTTTATAATAATCCCATTTTCATCTAAGAATTTTGTTGATTCAGGAGATACGTTTGGAATTTCTCTTGTAATTTCTTCTTTACCTAATTTAGTTTCTCTTGTATCGATTTCATATTCATCGATATGGATTGATGTATAAACATCTTCTTTAACTAAATTTTCGTTCATGATGATAGCATCCTCGAAGTTATAACCATCCCAAGTCATAAATCCAATTCTAACATTTCTACCTAATGCTAACTCACCGTTACGCATAGATTGACCATCAGCAATAATATCACCTTTATCTACAACTTCACCAACTTTAACGATTGGTCTTTGTAAAATAGCAGTATCTTGATTTGAACGAATATATTTGTACATATTATAATCTTTTAAGAAACCATTTGTTTCTTTGATTCTAACAACTTTAGCATCAACATATTCAACAATACCTGAATCAGATGCTACAACTGCACTACCACAGTCATGAGCAGCATGATATTCCATACCAGTCCCTACAATAGGAGCCTCTGGATTGATTATTGGTACAGCTTGACGTTGCATGTTCGCACCCATTAATGCACGTGATGCATCATCATGCTCTAAGAATGGAATACAACTAGATGCTGCAGATATAATTTGTTTTGGAGATACATCCATTAAGTCAACTTCATGAGGTTTAACAATTTCAGGTTCACCATGTCTACGAGCGATTACATTTTCATCAATAATATAACCTTTTTTATCTAAAGATGTAGACGCTGATGCGATTACATATGATTCCTCGATATCAGCAGATAATCTTACTAATTCATTTGTAACTTTACTTACTTTTTCACCATCGATTTCTTCAGTTATTACTTTTAAATAAGGAGTTTCAATAAATCCAAATTTATTTACAGAAGCATAAGTTGCTAATGATGTAATTAACCCGATTGATGGTCCCTCAGGTGTTTCAATAGGACACATTCTACCATAATGTGAATGATGAACGTCACGTACTTCTACCCCTGCGCGATCTCTTGCGATACCACCAGTACCTAATGCAGATATACGACGTTTTTGTGTTAACTCAGCTAATGGATTAATTTGATCCATGAATTGAGATAATTGACTTGATCCGAAGAACTCTTTTAACGATGAAGTTAAAGGCTTAATATTAATTAAGTTTTGTGGAGTTGGTTCAGTATCAATAGTTGACATACGATCTTTAATATTTTTTTCTAATTTAGAGAAACCAATTCTAAATTGATTTTTTAATAATTCTCCGATTAGTCTTAAACGTCTATTACCTAAATGATCGATATCATCTGTATTACCTAATTCTCCTTCTGTAGCAGAAAGATTAAAATAGTAACTTGTTGCAGCATAGATATCAGAAAGAGTAGCTCTTAAACATGCTTCTTCTTGATCATTACCGATAATTGTGTGAACAGGTAAGTCTTCAATATTTTCTAATTTAACATTTAAAATTTCACAAATTGGATTTGGTTGTTTTAAGTTATTAACAACTTCAGTTGTAACTTCAACATCAGAACCTCTTTGTTTGATATATTGAATAAATGCAGCACTGTCTTCACCTTTAACATCGTTTAAAGATGAAACCATTGAGAAAATAACTTTTCCTTCATTTTTGATAATGTGTTCAAATGAATTTGTACTTTCATTGAAAGTTACGTATGATAAACTTTCGTTGTTATCATTTTTAATCATTTCAACTCTATGTTTTTCATAAGTTTCTAAAGCAATAAAATTTTCATTAGGAATATCGAAAGATACAGTTAATCCTGTATTAGTAGTATGTACTAATTTATTAATAAAAATTTCTCTTCTAAATGCTGATCTATTAGCAGATAATAAATCAATTTGATCTTTTTCTAACTTAGTTCCTGCAGTTAAAATTACTTCTCCATTTTCATCAACAACATCTTCAGCTAAAAATGAATTTCTAGCTCTTTGAAGAACATCTAATTTTAAATTATATTTGTAACGACCTACTTCTTGTAAATCGTATCTTCTCTCATCAAATAATCTTGTAATAATAAGTTCAAACGCACCTTCAGCCATAACTTTTTCTTGGCGTAATTTTGCGTAAACTTCGATTGCAGCTTCTTTTGAATCTCTTGCAGTATCTTTATCAAAAGATGCTTGTAAAAACGGAGAATCACCGAATAAATCGATTATTTCTTCGTTGCTAGATAACCCAATAGCTCTTAAAAACGTAGTTACAGGGATTTTTTTAGATCTATCTAACTTAGCGAACCAAACACCTTTAGAAGCTGTTTCGTACTCAACCCATGCACCACGTGTAGGAATAACTTGACCAGAATAGTTATATATCCCTGTTTTTTTATCTAATTCTTTCGAGTAGTACACACCACTTGAACGAACAATTTGACTAATGATAACACGTTCAGCACCATTCACAACGAATGTACCTACTTCTGTCATATAAGGGAAGTCACCCATAAATAATTCTTTTTCAATAACTTCTCCGTCATTAGCTTCATTTTCTAACTTAACTTTAACTTTTAAAGCACGAGAATAATTTATATCTCTTTGCTTAGCTTCAACTATATCACATTTTGCTTCTTCGAACTTATGTTCACCAAAATATAATTTTAAAGAACCACTTTCATTTTGAATAGGAGAAATGTCTCTGAATAATTCAGATAATCCTTCATCAACAAATTTTGCATAAGATTCTGTTTGAATTTCGATTAAATCTGGTAATTCAATCTCCGTTCTAACTTTACTGTAGTTTCTTCTGAAAGCTTTTTTACCATATCTTACAACTTTGTAAGTATCGTTTTGCTCAACAATCGTTTCCGATTTCATACTTTCCTTTACAGTAACTTGTGCATCTTCGTTCGCGTTAACATTATCATTTTTTTGAATTTTTATTGCCATGTTTGCCACCCCTTAAAATTTAATAATATCATGTTTATAGTTAAAAATGCGTAATAACCATTTTTACATAGTAACATATTCCGAAATCAATGTCAATATCATTTAATCGTTCTAATAATATAAAACCCTTTTTTCTTGTATACAGTTTTAACTTCACTAAAAATCGTTTTTAATTTAGTTATAGCCGATGGAGCACCATGGTTATATTGCATTACAACCCATAACTCTCCACCATCATTTAATTTATCAAATGATTGTTCAAAGATTTTATACACAACTTCTTTCCCAGCCCTAATTGGTGGGTTAGAAATAATCATATCGAAAGACCCATTTACTTCATCCATACAATTACTTTTATATACTTCAGCATTCGTTTTATTTTTTTCTACATTTTGTTTCGCTAGCGATAGTGCTCTAGGATTTATATCAATCATAGTTACATTCACATCATATATTTTGTTTAATATAATTCCCACAGGACCATATCCACATCCAACATCCAATATAGTTTTAGTTTTTTTTGTAATATCTATATTTTTTAATAGTAAAGCAGTTGCATAATCCAAGTAATCTTTTGAAAAAACTCCATTATCAGTAGTAAACGTAAATGTTTCTCCTAAAATGTTAGCTTTTATTTCTTTTGGATTCGAAGGTAATTCATTTGCATCTTCTGAAAAATAATGATTCGCCATATATATCCTCCTTTAAAGCAATCAAAAACCTGAGTATTTATACACTCAGGTTTCCTTTTGCAAAAATTATTTAATTTCTACAGTAGCTCCAGCAGCAACTAATTGAGATTTAACCTCTTCAGCTTCAGCTTTAGATACTTTTTCTTTAACAGCTTTAGGAGCTCCATCAACGATCTCTTTAGCTTCTTTTAATCCTAATCCAGTTAATTCTTTAACTACTTTGATTACTGCAATTTTTCCAGCACCAGCTTCAGTTAAGATTACATCGAATTCAGTTTGCTCAGCAGCAGCACCAGCAGCACCAGCAGCAGGAGCAGCAGCAACTGCAGTTGGATCAATTCCAAATTCTTCTTTCATTGCATCTACTAATTCTTTTACTTCTAAAATTGTCATTTCTTTTAATGATTCAATAAATGTTACTTTATCTAATTTTGCCATTTTTATATTCTCCTTTATTATTTATATTATTTTTTTATTGGCTTGATTTGTAAAACAAATCGATTTTTAGTTTGCTTCTTCCATTTTCTCAGTTATTTGGTGTAATCCAATAGCTAATTGAGAAACTGTTCCTAACAGACCAGCAGCTAACATTGTTAATAAACCTTCATGAGATGGTAATGTAGCTAATTCATTTAATTTTGCTGCGTCAGCGAATTGTCCTTCAACAATCCCACAAGAGATTTGTACTTGTGAATTTTCTTTTGAGAATTCATATAAACCTTTTGCTGGAGCAACTACATCATTTGCACTGAATACGATTGCTTTAGGACCACTTAAAGCATCAGCTAATTCAGGAAAACCAGCAGTTGTTGCCGCACGACGAGTAATATTATTTTTTAATACTGCAATTTCACATCCGCTTTCACGAACTGAATTACGTAAAGTTTCAAATTGTAAAACAGATAAACCTTGGTAATCGAATGCAATAACAGTTTTTGAACCGTTGATTTTTTCAACTATATTGTTTACTTCTAATTCTTTACTTTGAATAATTTTAGTATTTGCCATGTTTTTTCCTCCTTATAAATTTAAAAACCTCTTCGCCATATAAGATATAGTCAAAGAGGTTAATTAATTAACTTCATATTCTATACCTCGGTAGGAAATTAAGCTTACGCACCTACTGTCTATGGCAATTTGATATTTATTTAATTTCGTTTGAAATTTTAACACCAGGTCCCATCGTTGATGAAACTGAGATGTTTTTTACATATGAACCTTTTACAGTTGATGGACGTGATTTTGATAACACATCGTAAACTGTTTTATAGTTTTCAGATAATTTTTCTGGACCAAATGAAACTTTACCGATAGGTAATTGGATATTTCCAACTTTATCAACTCTGTATTCAACTTTACCATTTTTAATATCTGTAACAGCTTTAGTTACATCCATAGTAACCGTACCTGTTTTTGGGTTAGGCATTAATCCTTTAGGACCTAATACTCTACCTAAACGTCCTAGAGCAGCCATCATATCTGGTGTAGCAACCATTACATCAAATTCAAACCAACCTTTGCTGATTTGATCGATCATGTCAGTATCACCTACGAAGTCAGCACCTGCAGCTTTAGCTTCTTCAGCTTTAGCACCACGAGCGATAACTAAAACTTTACGAACTTTACCTGTACCATGTGGTAATACCATAGCACCGCGTAAGTTTTGCTCAGCTTTACGTGGATCTAGATTTAAACGAAATGCAACATCTACAGATGCATCAAATTTAGTATTAGCTGATTTACATACTAATTCTAAAGCTTCTAACTCTGTATAAGACTTCGCTTTATCTACTAATTTTGCAGACTCAACGTATTTTTTTCCTCTCTTCATATCTTTTCCTCCTAAAATGTGGTATAGCGGGATATCCTCCCACAATTTTAGATTGCTATAAACAACCTTGTTTTAATTAGTCTTCGACAACAATACCCATGTTTCTTGCTGAACCTTCAATAATGTTAGTAGCAGCTTCGATGTCATTTGCATTTAAATCTGGCATCTTCATTTGGGCGATTTCCGCACATTTTGCACGGCTGATCTTTGCAACTTTTGTTGTTTTTGAGTTACTTGAACCCTTTTCAATTCCTGCAGCTTTTTTTAATAAATCAGAAGCTGGTGGAGTTTTTACAACAAATGTGAAAGAACGGTCATCGTAAACCGAGATAACTACTGGTAAAATGTATCCCATTCTATCTTTTGTTAAATCATTAAATTGAGAACAAAATGATGGAATATTAACCTGAGCTTGACCTAGTGCTGGTCCTACTGGTGGAGCCGGGTTAGCTTTACCTGCTTGAATTTGTAGCTTTACAATCTTTGTTACTTTCTTAGCCACGAGACATAACCTCCTTCTTGTTATGGTTGTGGTATTATGGACCTTCGCGATCCTCCCACGTACAACATGTATACACATGCTATATAATTATAACATCATTGTAGACATGTGTCAAATAATTTTTTCATCAAAAATAAAACACCTTGAATGAAAAACTAAATTCCGTTTTTTAAAAATTAATTATAGTTGTGCAATACTAACTTCCGTTATGTTAAAATAATAATATGTTCTATTATTTATTAGGCTTGTTAGGAGGAAGCT
>JAWXUF010000018.1:0-20916 GCA_044432865.1 bacterium
GTTATACAAAGTACCTTCTCCTGCCATGTACATGATTACACGTGTATTAGGATCACAAGAGAAACTCATTTTAACTTCTTCTTTTTCTACTACTGTATTATCATTATTATAATCTAATTTTAATGTTACATCTAATCCATTTTTAAATCCTGCTTTTGTACCTGATAATGAGTATTTTACTTGTCCTGTTGCTGAATAAGATATTTTAGTTGTTGTTGTAATTGTTGTTGTACAAGTATAATCAATTTTTGATGTACCAGTATTATAATAAGAAAATATTGTATGAGAAGTGAAATATGCTTTAGCAGCTACAGTTAAAGAATCAGCTTCCCATCCCCAAAATTGTCTACCACCTAATCCTTTAATTTCTTCATCTAATTCTTCTTCAGTATAATTTTGTAATAATTGACCACCAAATATTTCTAATTTTTGAAATGCTAAATGATCTGATGCTTCTACTTCATGTCCTCTTAATTGTACTGCTAATGCAATACATAATATAAATTTAAATAATAATATTTTTTTCATTTTAATTCCTCCTTCATATTTAATTATTACTACGATTACATAATTTTACTAATAAAATATTTAAGATTTTATATTTAGAAAAAAATAAAATAAAAATACTCTCTAATTAAAGAGAGTATTACTTTTTTATTCAATTGTATTAATCATTTTAAGAACAGTATCTTTTAATGATTGTAATTTTTTATTTGCATCACTACTACTTTTACCAATAATATTGTAATAAACTTTAAGTTTTGGTTCAGTACCACTAGGTCTTACTACAAAGTTTGTACCATCTTCAAATATATATTTAATTACATTTGATTTAGGTAAATCAATATTTTGAGTAGTTATTTTATCTTTATTATAGAAAGTTTTTACTTGTAATAAATTATCTTCTTTAGAAATAATAGATTTTAACTCTAATTCTGTATTTCTAAAATAATTTACTATTCTTTCAATTTTTTTAGCACCTTCCATACCTGGATGATAGATACTTGTAATACCTTCAGTTGTGTATCCATATTGTTCATAAATATCATTTAATGCATCTACTAATGTTTTGTTTTGTTCATTGTAATAACCATATATCTCACATAACATTAATATTGCTTGAAGAGCATCTTTATCCCTAACAAAATCTTTAATTAGACATCCATAAGATTCTTCAAATCCATAAACATATGTACCTTTTCCTTCTAATAATTTAGCTTGTTCACCAATAAATTTAAATCCTGTTAAAGAAACATAAGTATTCATACCATATTCCTCAGCAATTTTTAAAGGTAAAGATGAAGATACATTCGTTGTAAATACATAACCATTTTCAGGTAATTTATTTTTTTCTTTTAAATTTCTTAAAATATATTCAACCATTATAATAGCTGTTTGATTACCATTTAATAATTTATATTCACCATCATGTTTAACTACTACACCTAATCTATCAGCATCAGGGTCTGTTGCTAAAACAAGATTTGCATCGATTTCTTTAGCATATTCTATTGCTTGTGTATAAGCTTTTTCATCTTCTGGATTAGAAGAATCTACATTACTAAAATTAGGATCATTAATCATTTGTGGCATATAAGGAAAAACATTATATCCAGTGTTTGCTAGTAAATCACAAGCAAATACTTGACCTGTACCATGAAGTGGTGTAAATACTACTTTAAAATCTTTATTTACATTTTCATTTAATATTACTTCTTTTACTCTTTGTTGGTATACATTATCTATTTCTTCATCTAAATAAATAATATTATCTAAATTATCTGATAATTCAACTTCAAAATAATTTCCTATAGAATTAATTTCATTTATTACTTTTGCTGCTTCATTAGGTAATGTTTGACATCCTGTCTCATCATATATTTTATATCCATTATATTCTTTAGGATTATGACTTGCAGTTATCATTATCCCACCAATACATCCTAAATGCCTTACAGCAAATGATAATTCAGGAGTAGGTCTTAAATCTTTAAATAAATATACTTTAAATCCCATTTTCGTTAATACTTTTGCACTATCTAATGCAAATTCTTTTGAATAGTTTCTATTATCATGTGCTATTACTACACCTTTAGTAAATGCATTATCAAATTTAGCTAAATATTGTCCAAATCCCCTTGTTGCTTTCCTAACAACGTAATAATTCATTCTATTAGTTCCAGGACCTAAAATACCCCTTATTCCAGCTGTACCGAATTCTAAATCATTTGTAAAAGCTTCTTTTGCTTCTTCATCAGTCATTTTAAGTAATTCTTCTTTAAGTTTTGGGTCTAAATACGGATTACTTTCCCAAAATAATTTTTTATCTAAATACATTAAATTTCCTCATTTCTCTTTAAAATTTCATATAAACCTTTTAAGTTAAGTAATTCATCAATGATAATATTACTTTCACATAATGGTACTATTAAATTAGCTAGTCCACCAGTTGCTACTACTTTTAAATTAGGATTTTTTAAATCTTCTTTTACTTTTTTAATAAATCCATCAACAGCAAATACAGTACTATAGATTACTCCTGATTGCATACATGTTATTGTATTATTTCCTAGTATTTTATTTGGTACTTTTAAGTCAATGTTTGGTAGTAACGCAGTATCACTTACTAGTGATCTAATTGATATTTCTACTCCAGGAGATATAGCTACACCATGTATTGTATTATCTTTTACATAAATATACTTTGTTGCTGTACCTAGATCAACTATTAATGCTTCTTCACCAAGTAATCCTTTAGCATCACATATTAAATCTGCACCTACTTCTTTAGGATTATCTGCTTTTACCATTATTGTTGTTTTTACTTTTTGTTCTAATGTTAATACTTTAGCATTTGTATGTTTAATAAATAATTCATTTAATACATAAGTAATTTGTGGTACTACAGATGAAATAGCAATATGTTTTATTTCACTTAAATTAAATAATTCTCTTATTATTAAATAGTACTCATCACTTGATTTATCTTTAAAACTATTTATTGTATATACTTGAATTATGTTATTATCCTTAGCAATTGCTAATTTTATATTTGTATTTCCAACATCAATTAATAATTCCATAAAATACCTCCACATATACTACTATTATAGCATAAAAGACCAATTACTATAATAGCAAATGGTCTTTTAATTTTATGTTTTATTTTGTAATTAAATTCAATTTAGGTAATGTTTTATAAAATTCTTCTCCAAAATAAATAGGTAGTATAAATAATATTGAAGCAATCGGAACTATGTTGTTTATATTTTTCAATTGTAAACTTAATATATCTCTTAATTCATCATTATAAAATTTACAGTATTCTTTGATTGATAACATTAAACTAACTCTTATAATATTTAATGTTATCAACGATTCAATATCATGTTTGGAATATTTCATTATATTAGTATTGTTATAATTATGAATATATTTTTTATAATTTTGATTATCAGTATAAACTTTTAAATTTTCTATTGATAAAATAGGAAGAGAATAATGTTTAATCGCTTCAATCATAGGGTAATTTATTAGTAATAATCCTCTTTCTGTATCTTCGTAAAAATATTCCGACATTTCCATTAATATTTTAGTTTTTTCTTCAAATTGATTTTGTTTGTCCTGAAAATCAAAATCAAAAATTAGGTAAATCGAGGAAAATTTTTGTTTTAATAAATCTTGATCTTTTTCAGTTCCTTTTTCTTTGATAATACATTTTAATAAATCAATCGTATCAACACTATCAATATCTTCGAATTCTTTTATAAGTTTTTTTGTTTCTTTATAGAAATTATATATGTTCGTGTTATAGCTAAATATCTCAATATTCAATTTATAGATACTAGAACCACTCCTATTATACAAGTTACTTATCTTCTCCAAAATTTGAGGTTCTGTTTTTTCACCTTCACATATAACTAAAATTTTATTCATTGAATGCATCATTTATATATAACTTTTCTAAATTATGCGCTTCTCTTATTTCTTTTTTAGTACAATTTGATAATGAATTAATTTTATTATTAGATAATATCAAACATGTATCAGGTCTAATAAATTCATTTTTCATTAAATAAGTATTATGCGTTGTTACAAAAGATTGCAAATCTTTGTTTTCATCAATTAGTTTAAAAATTAACTCTGCAGTTTCATAATGATAAAACGCATCAAATTCATCTAAAAATAAAAATTTAACTTTATCAAAAGAGATACTCCATGAATAATATAACCAAAGTGCTTGTGTCCCAGTTGAAATAATGCTTGAAAGTGGTACTATGCCTTTTTCAAATCTTGCCATTAAACTGTATCTACCATTTATAAAACCTTTTTCTAATTTATAATCTAGCCCATTTTCTCTTAGAAATATTTCAAAGTCATTAATTTTATTATTTTCAATAATAAAATCATCTAAAGTTGCATAGTTTGGTGTTGCACCAATGAAACTGTTACCTTCAACTAAACATCTAAACCATAGCATTCCCGATACAAATTTAACAATTAATGAGATTGGAGATTTTTCTGCACTAATACTATTATTATAAATGTATTTTACAATTGACATTCTACTATCCATCAAGTCGATTCTTAATGTTTCAAGTCCTTCAATTTTAATTTCATATTCCTTTGTTAAAAAATCATACATTAATACAGTTTGATCATTTACTTGTATTTCTTCATATGTTAATACATTAAATGCTGTTTTTTTATATTTATAAGTGTATTCTATATCATCAAATAGAAATGTATAGTTAAACTCTGCTTCCTTATCAACTAATTTTAAATTTAAATAATTATTTATATATTTCAAGTCTAATAATTTATTATCTGTTAAATGATATACTATATCATGCATTGCTAAACCTAAGTTTGACTTTCCACTTCCGTTTTTACCATAGATTATCCCTTTGTTAATTAATCCATTTTTAACTTGATGCTTATTAAAAGTATATTCTCTTGTTTTACTCAAATCAAATTCAAAATTTTCAAATCCTTTAACATTATTTACATAAAATTTTTTAATCATAAAGTTTCAGTCGTGTATATATTTATTCGACTTTCCTCTCTTTCTACTTTTATTTGTTTTTAAAAAAACTTACATCATCAATTTATTTTAACACAAATAAAATATGTTTACAATGTCATCCGTAAAAAAAATACGGATAATATAAAAGACCAATTACTATAATAGCAAATGGTCTTTTAATTTTATGTTTTATTTTGTAATTTTATATTAATCTAAATATTCAAATTCAAAATCGAATATTCTTACTAAATCACCAGTTTTAGCACCCATTCTTCTTAATTCATCATCTAATCCAAATGTTCTTAATTGACGTGCAAATCTTCTTACTGAAGACTCATGGTTAAAGTCTGTCATTAAGAATAACTTTTGTAATTTAGCACCAGTTACTTCATATACACCTGCTACTAATTCAACTTCATACATCTTACCTTCATCAACATATCCATACTCTTTATATTCTAACTCTTCGTTATTATATAATAAGAATTCAGGAGTAACTGCTAATGTATCAGCAACTTTGTATAAAACTTCATTTGTATTTTCAGCAATAATTGCTGAAATAGGAATAATATGTTTTTCACTATCAAAATTCTTTTTAAAATCTTCTATTACTTTAGGATCTTGTACTTCATCAACTTTGTTTAAAACAATAATTTCTGGTCTTTCTAATAATCCTAATTGATATTCTTGTAATTCTTCTCTTATTGTTAAGTAATCTTGATAAGGATCTCTTCCTTCAGAACCACTTATATCAATAACATGTACAATTACTCTACATCTTTCGATATGTCTTAGGAACTGAAATCCTAGCCCAATACCTGCTGATGCACCTTTTATTAATCCAGGTAAATCCGCCATAACAAAACTTCTACCATCCGGTACCATTACCATTCCTAAATTAGGATTTAATGTAGTAAAGTGATAGTCAGCTACTTTTGGTCTAGCTGATGATACAGCAGCAATTAAAGTTGATTTTCCAACACTTGGAAATCCAACTAAACCACAATCTGCTAATACTTTTAATTCTAATTTTAAAAAACGATGTTCACCAGGTTCACCTTTTTCACAAAAATCAGGACATTTATTAGCACCTGATGCAAACGACATATTTCCACGTCCACCACGTCCACCTTTTACGATTTCAGCAGTTTGTCCATGAATAGTTAAATCTGCTACAACTTTACCTGTATCTTCATCTCTTACAGTTGTTCCGATAGGTACTTTAATGTAAGTATCATCAGCACAACCACCAGTCATACCTTTTGTTCTTCCTTTTTCTCCAGGAGTACCTTTAACATGTCTTAGATATCTAAAATCTAATAATGTGTTTATTCCTGAGTCACAAATGAAAATAATACTTCCACCTTTTCCACCGTTACCACCGAACGGACCACCTTTTTCTACTTTAAACTCTCTTCGGTAGGCAACAATACCATCGCCACCTTTTCCTGCAGTTGCTTCAATTCGTATTTCATCAACAAACATATTAAATTCCTCCTTTAAAAAGAAAAATACCCATAAGTTGGGTATTTTATATAATTAAGCTCTAGTTTCGTATACAGAAACTTGTTTTTTGTCTCTACCTTTACGCTCAAACTTTACATAACCTGTAACAGTTGCGAATAAAGTATCATCTTTACCTAAACCTACGTTAGATCCTGGATGAATTTTAGTTCCTCTTTGACGGTAAATAATACTCCCAGCAGTACAAAATTGACCATCTGATAATTTAGCTCCTAAACGTTTAGAATGAGAATCACGACCATTTCTAGTAGACCCTACCCCTTTTTTAGATGCAAATAATTGAATATTTAATCTTAACATGAAAGACACCTCCTATTAGTTTTCTATTGCAATATACTTAGGATAATCTTCTCCTAAAGTATTTAATGTATATATTAGATTATTAATGATCTTATTTAAATCATCAGATTCATTAATAATATTAATTTTTGTATAACCATCTTTAATTTCATAACTAATATCATTTAATAAATTAAAAGTATCAATTAAATTAATAGACATGATTACCGCAGTTGATACACTTGCGCATACTATATCAGTTCCATGTGGATTTTGATTAGCATGTCCTTTGATTTCAATGAAATCATTTTTAATTCTTACTTTAATCATTAAGCTTTGATTGATTCGATAGTTAATTTAGTGTAAGATTGTCTGTGACCTTGTTTTTTGCGGTAGTTCTTTTTAGCACGGTATTTGAAAACGATAATTTTTTTCGCACGTCCTTGTTTTTCAACTTTTGCAGTAACAGTAGCACCTTTCACATATGGTTGACCAACAGTTAATGTTTTATCAGATACTAAAACTACTTTATCAAAAGTAACTGTATCACCGATTTCATTATTTAATTTTTCAATATAAATTGTTTGACCAGCTTCAACTTTAACTTGTTTCCCACCTGTTTCGATAATTGCGTACATATTTCGCACCTCCTCATTTATTTTGTTAAGACTCACTTGTAAGGTAGTAAATTTAATTACATTTTTGACCTGTTTAACGTGGTTGCATACTACAACATTATTATTTTACATTATTTTAATACTAAAGTCAATTATTTTTTCACTTTTTTATTTTGATTTCTTTAATATTGCCATCCAAATAAATACACTTTTTTATTACATTGTTTATAAGTTAATAATATTGTATAATAAAGTAAAAGGATGTGACTTTATGAGAAATGGAAAATGGAGAAAAGGTACAAAGAGAGATGCTGTAACATCTACTATCGCATTTTTTGTAGTTTCAATAATATTTTTAGCTATTGGATTACCTATTTTAATACTAATTAAAAATATTATGGGAATTATTTTTGCTGGAATAGGATTATTCTTTATTTATAAAGGAGTTGCAACATTTGTAAAACATGTAATACAAGGGGAACCATACGAATATTACATACATGTTAAAGCAGTTTCAAGTCATTACAAAGGTAGTCAAGTTGGATTGCCTGATCATTTCGACCAATTAACTCCTGAACAAAACGATAGTTTAGAAAGAGGACAATTCCCAAGAGATAGTGGATATAATAGCGGTCCATATCCCCAACAGAATCATACACAAAATTACACTCAAAATCATACGCAAAATTACAATAATCATAATTATAACAATTATAACAATTTTTCAAGTACAAATAATAATAAAACAAATAATTTCTTTAAAATACTTCCAATATTCGCTGCAGTATTCAGTTTGATCACTTTCATACCATTCATTATTATGTTTGTTACAAACTTCGTATCAACTGATATACTTGATGAAGCTCCTATTCAAGTAATTGCTTTTATTGCATTATTCTCTTTTCTTTTATTATTTGCGATCGGAGCAGCAATTAGACGTGTTTTTAAATCAATTAAAAATCTTAATTCAGAAGAAAACATTAATAAAAATGAAGAACAATTTGTTGAAAAAGATTTAATAAACAAAAACGAAACAAACCATTCTTCAACAAAAGAAAAAGTTGAAGATAATGATGATCCATTTGCTAGATTTGATTAAAAATAAATACCATACTATTTAGTTATAGTATGGTATTTATTTTATATTTTGTTATTTCTTTCAATATTAATTATCGAATAATATGTATGACCATCTTCCTCTGTTGTTAATATTTTAGATTTAACATTAAAAGTTTTTTCTAAATTTATTTCATTAATTATTACTTTACTTTCTCCATAGACATACGAATTATCATAACTTATCATTAATGATTTATCAGAAATTTGTAGTGCATGTGTAGGATAATGCGTATTGAAAATACATATTATTCCTTCTTGTGCACATTTCGATATTGCTTCTAATACTTTCATTTGATTGAAGCTATCTAAATTAGTTTCAGGTTCATCTAGTATTAATATTTTAGGTGTACTTACTAACGCTCTAGCAACTAATACCATTTGTAATTCTCCACCACTTATTTGATTACAATATTTTCCTTTTAGAAATTCTATTTGTAATTCTTTCATGATATCATCAACTACTTTATAATCATGTTCTGTAGGCATTTGAAATAATGATAATCCAATACCTCTTCCCATAAGAATCATTTCTTCTACTAAATAACTTACATTTACTTCTCTTGCTTGAGGAACATAACTAACCATTTCCCACAATTTCTTTTGTTCAATTTCTTTTATAGAAACATTATCAATTAACACTTCACCTTGATATTCAAGAAAAGTAAGAACACATTTTAATAATGTAGTTTTCCCAACACCATTAGGTCCTAATATTGTAAGTATCTCACCATCTTTTAAATCAAAATTAATATTTTCAATTGTATTTTTTTTATTATATCCAAATGATAGATTTTTTACAGTAAATTCCATTATCTTACACCTCCTGTTTTTCTAAGGAGTATTATAAATATAGGACCTCCAACAAATGCAGTTAATATACTTAATGGTAATTCCCCAACTGCTATTGTACGCGCTAACATATCCATAATTAATAAAACAATAGCACCCACGAACATTGAAGCTGGGACAACATATCTATTATTATTTCCAAATAACATTCTTGTTATATGTGGTACTAATATACCTACCCATCCAATGATTCCACATAATGATACTGCTAGGGCAGTAATAAATGTAGATACTACGATTACGATTATTCTAATTTTTTTTACATCCATACCTAATGATTTAGCTTCTATTTCATTTAATGATAGTACATTAAGTCTCCATCTTAGTAAATATAATACAAACATACAAATTATAAAAATAGGTAATGAGATTAGTACAGTTGTAATACTTGCTTTAGATAAACTTCCCATTAACCAAAATGTTATTTCAGGTAATACGTTGTCTTTATCAGCAACTAATTGGATAAATGATAATCCTGCTGAAAATATTGATGCTACAACCATACCAGATAATAATAACATAACAAGATTTTTACCTCTTTTTGTTTTAGATACTAAAAAAGTAATAAATACTGACAATAATCCAAATCCAAAAGCAACTATTGATGTAGTAATTGTTGATGCTCCTAATAAGATACATAATGCAGCACCAAATCCCGCACCAGCTGATGTACCTAATGTATCAGATGATGTTAGGGGATTTGAGAAAACTGATTGATAAGCAACACCAGCTACACTAAGTCCTGCTCCAACTAATATTCCAAGTATTATCCTTGGTAGTCTTATATCCATTACTACTACATTTGCTACTAAACTTACTTCTAATTTTGTTTGAAATATATTATTACATAATACTTTTAATACATCAATTGGATTCACATAATAAGTACCAATACCAATTGATACTATTGCAAGTACAAAAGGAAGTATTATAAGTAACGGTAGTAACCTTTTATATCTTTTATGATCTTTCATTATTTTTGTGTTACATATGATGTAATTTCAGCTGTAGTTAACTCCATACCTAAAACATCAAAATGTTTTTTTGCATATGTTTCTAAATTTAAATCTAAATCATATACGCAATCAGCCATTAATAATAATGCTAATGGAGCAGCTGTTGATAATGCATAACTACTAAATAACCCTTGAGGGAATGCAAATACATTTCCATTTTGTGCAGCAGATACTACACTCCAGTTATGAGTGCTATAAGCAGTATTGTTAATAATATCTGATGGATTATATGCAGTAACTGTTAAGAAAATAAAATCTGGATCCATAGTATAGATATCTTCCATAGTTGCTGAATATAATTGATCAAAATGAGCAGCTGAATTTGTTAATTTTAATTTATCTAACCAATATCCTCCAGCATAAAAATCACTACTTACTTCTAAATCACCAAATCCACTGTACCAAGGTAAGATTAAACCTGTTTGAGTTTTTGTTGTATTTTTTAATTTTTCTTCAACTAAACCTTCAATTTCTAAAGATACAGCATTTACTTTTTCAGCTTTTTCTTCTAAATCAAAGATTAACCCTAGTTGTGTTGTCCATCTTCTAGCCTCAGAAATTAAATCTTCACCCCATGTAAACCCAACAGTAGGTATACCTGATTTTACTAATAAATCATATTCATCAGTACCTGTTGATGTAATAATTAAATCAGGTTCTGCTGCTAATACACTTTCTACATCATAAAAACCCATCCAACCAGTCGTTGGAACATCAGATAAATCGTATAAACGATCACCATACGTTGTTGATGTAACAATTGGACCTGCAGGAATTAAACCTAAACGATCAACATCCCCAACAAATTCTAAATAGAATGAAACCATTGGAGGTAATCCAACAATAGCTACATTTTCTGGTACTTCCGTAATAGTAACTTTATTTCCAGCATCATCTGTAATGTTACCAAAATTTGATCCTGACGTTGTACAACCTGTTGTTACTGTTAATGTTAGTAACGCTAATAAACCTAATATTTTTTTCATATTAATACCTCTTTCATGTAGTAAGCACTTGCTTACTACATATATTAACATTTTATTCACTTAATTGCAAATAATATACATTAATGAAAAACAATCCCAAATGGGATTGTTTTAAATACTATCAAATAATTTTTTTCTATCAGCATCATATGTAAGTTGAGTTATTTCATTATTTTTTAATTCTTCATCTAACACTTCTAATTGATATAGTAATTCTTTGATTTTCTCTCTTCTTACTCTTATACTTCCTTCACCAGTTAACATTGTTATTGCTACAGCAAACAATCCACCTAATAAAGAAATTAATAAAGGTAAATTAAAATATTCTTCATCTACATACTCTTGATATAATGCTTTTTCTTCTACTGTAAAATCAGTTGATAAAGAAAATTCATTATCTCTTTTAATCATATAATCAAATGCACAATATGTTGTATAGTTAATCCCAATTATTGATCCTTTATTTTGATGAAATGATTGATATAAATAGAAATGTTTTTCTATTAATTCATTAATAAATTCTTCTGGTGCACCTTCATATGCATATTCATAATATTCTGTTAATGCTTTTTCATGATAATCTACCATTGCTTGATTTTGTTCTATTTTTACATTAATAGCATCAAAATGGAAGAAAACTCCAACTCCAAGACATCCTACACTCGCAAATGTTAGAATAAATTGAATAGCTTTTTTAAATGATTTATCATGTACAATAAATGATATTATTATATCCATAGCAATCATTGTTACTATCATTAATACTAATACACATATAACATTATAAATAAATTCTAATTCTGTTGTTATTGATAATATTATAAAGAATACTGCTAAGAAGTTTACTATAGCATAAATTGTTGCTGTTATTTTATTAAATTTTTCACTTCTTTTTTTACCATTCAATATTTTTAAATACATTGATGTTGATATTAACATACTTCCAGCTATTAATACTATAGATAAACCTACTGTTTCAAATTGCATTAAAGAACTATAGTTATTATATAAAAATTCTACTACATCAATATTACTTCCATATATCCCTTGTAATGTTCTTATGTCTTCTATTACAATTTGTGTTATATAAATTTCAGTACATATTTTAGCAATAATAACTAAAATAAATAAGATGATTCCAGCTATTGATAATGATTTTATTTTACTTTGCATATTATCACTACTCCAATTTCTTCATTAAATCACTAAATTCTTCTTTAGTAATTTTATTTTGTATGAATTTTACTGTAACCATTTCATTTACTAAGTTCTCTTCTTCTTGATCATCTCTGATTAAAGGATAATTAAATGAACAAAGTATTCCTAATACTAATATTAATACCATTATTACTTTTGTTGTATCCCCACCAACATATAATCCAGGATTGATATCATAACTTTCAAAATTTACTGTATCATCAGTTAAAGCTGTTGATAATAAATCTTCTATTACTTTTACAGCGTTATTTCTTTGTACTAATCTATCACTACCAAATAAATCTACATCTAATTCGTTATACATAAAGAATGCACTTTTACCACTATATAATCCATTACTATATAAAGTTAATTGAATATTTCCATAATAATCTATTTGACTATTAATCCATTCTTTTGATTCTTCATCAACAAATTCTAATTGTTTTTCTAATTGTTCTATTTTATATTCATAAGCATTAAATAATGTTACATTTACTTTATAATCATTTACTACTTTATCCCCAACTGATATTACTAATATTACACCTAATACAGCTAAAGCAATTCTTATAAAAATTGATTGATAATCATTTTTAGTTTTAATGTAATCAATAATAATTGTTGTAATCCAAATAATTGTCATTAAAAACATTAAGAAAGTACTTACTTTATAAATTGAAACATCTGCATAAAATATCGTTACAAAAGTTAAAGCAGTTAATGACCATACTATTACTAAAGAAAATACAAAATATACTTTTTTGAATCTTTCATTTATATTTGTTAATTTTAAAATATTTTGAGCTATTCCCATTCCAAATAAAGCAGTTGTAATTGATAATAAAGATTGTTTTATTATTGGTTCTAATTCTAATAATGTTTTATAATTACTTACTACATATTTAGATATTTCTTCTGTTGAATCATAAGAATTATATACATATACAGATAGACCATAATAAACTAGTATACTAATTACAAATAGAAAAATTGAAATTGTTGTTAATCTTAAAAAATTAATATTTTTCATAAATACTCCTTTCAATACAAAAAACAATGGTTGTCCATTGTTTATGCAGTTTCTTCTTTTACTTCTTTTTTAGTAAATAACTTCACTATTTTATTAGGGAAGAATGTTGCTACATCAGCAATTAATCTAGGTAGCATTTTTACAGATTCTTTGAATGCTGATACTCTTATTTGTTGTTTAGTTTCTCCTAATTCAGCAAATAAATATCTTCTACATACAAATCCGATTCTAAGTGTTAATAATCCATTTGCTGCTCCTTGCATAATACTTGATACAAGAGGTTTGATAAATGGTATTTCTCCTAATGTTGACATTGTACTATTTGGTAGTACATCTTCAAGGTTTAAATTCTCTAATCCTTCAGCAACTAATGCTGTTGTTAAAACATTTACTGATAATTTACCAAGATTTTTATATGATGGTCTAAATCCACTTGCTAATACTATTTCTTTAATCATTTTTAAATTAATTGATATTACACTATACATATCTAATGTAGAGTTTTGAGATATAGCAGTTGATATCATAACTGTCTTAGCATTACGGTAAATAATATCAGAAATATTATCTTTAATTGTACCATTATAGCATGTATCAATAGCTAATTTTAAATCATCAAATGTTTCATAATGTTTTAATGAATTTAATTCTTGTTCTTTTAAGTCATTATTAGCAATGATGTTTTTAGCAACTTTTTTATATACTGATTTTCTTTTTCTTTTTTTATCCATTTTAGAAGATATATTTAAACTTGGTGCAAACATAATAATTCTTATTGGATTTATTACTAAAAAGAATACTAAAATCCCAGCAACACCATAAAATACATATTCTAATACAGGACTTACTTTATTTAATTTTTCTCCGATATCAAGTACAGAACTTAAGATTAACATTAATAATAAAAATAATGCCCCTAGTCCTACTAATATCCATACAATTTTTTTTGTTTTTTTCATATTCTACTCCACATCGATAATATCATCATCATCTTTTTCTCTTCTAGTTTGTTTATATTTCAAATTATTCATTAATGCTTGTTTGTTTATTATAATAATTAAATCTTGATCTTTAGCAATACAAAATGCAATATATACTCCGTATATTAATAAACATATTCCAATAGCACTAAATAAAATTCCGTAAATTCCATCAAATGCTAATAATATTAAGATAATACCTAATATTATTTTTGGTAATTCAAGCATGAATTGTTCTTTTACTTGTTTAGATTTTAATAACTTAAGTACTGGTTCTACTAATATGTAAATACCACATATAATAAATACCCAGTTTACTAAAGAACTAAATAATATCAATATTACTCCTATAACAATTATTATTATAGACATCATTGCATTTTCATTAGATAAATTAAACTTTATTAAATATAATTTGTAAATAGAAAGAGCTATTAATAATAAACCAATTACTACAAATACAATGTTTTTTATTACATCAGCAGGTGCACATAAAAAATAAATTCCTAAACAGATCATTATCAATCCAGTTAATGCTAGATATGGTCTTTTTTTAATTTTATCAATCATATGAATCTTCCTTTCTATTTTTTTATATTATACCACAATTATTGATAAAAAAACATATAACGACAAAAAAATAGACCGAAGTCTATTTTAGTAACCAATCTAATAGATATATTTGTTTTATTCCATTATGATCAACTGGATTAACATTATCCATAGTAAGTAATAATTTAGGATTATGATCATTTATATTAAGAAGAGATTTTAATTCTCTTTCTAATGTTTTTTCATTTACAACTGATGCAGACACTTGAATATATGAAGTATTATTTTCAATATCAATCGCGACAAAATCTACTTCTAATGTATCTGTTTTACCAACATAAACTTTGTATCCTCGTCTTATCAATTCTAAAAATACAATATTTTCTAATACATTACCATAATCGTCACTTTTATTTCCAAGTAAATAGTATCTAAGTCCTACATCACTTAAATAATATTTGTCTAGTAATTTTAAATATTCTTTACCTTTTATATCGTATCTTGACACTTTATACATAAGTAATGAATTTGTGACTATTTCTAGGAAAGTTTCTATTGTTGGAGGAGATATTTTTCTATTCATTGATGTCATAGTATCTGATATTTTTTTCGCACTTGTAACATTAGATATATTTGAGAACATAAATTTAATAAAACTATTAAATTTTGAAATATCTTGTATTTTATATCTTTCTACTACATCTTTAATAATTATTGTGTTGTATAATCCATCTAAATAGGTAAATACTTCTTCTTTATCCTTTAATTTTAAAGTGTACGGGAATGAGCTATTCATTAAGTAATTTCTAAAAGATGTTTCTTTATTTGATGTTACATCATAATATTCCTTAAAAGAAAGAGGTAACATTTTTATTTCGATATATCTTCCTGATAATAGTGTAGCTAATTCTCCAGACATAAATTTAGAATTAGAACCAGTTATATAAACATCAATATTATCTTTAATGAAAAGACTATCAACTACTTTTTCAAATTGAGTTACATTTTGAATTTCATCTAAAAAAATGTAATATTTATTTTTATTTTCAATTTTACCCATTATATAATTATATAATTTTTTATAATCTAATAATTCTTCATATTGCAAATCTTCAAAATTTATATTTATTATTTGCTCTTTTGAAATATTATTTTCGTATAAATAATCAATATATAGTTTAAATAGAGTTGACTTACCACATCTTCTTATACCAGTTATTACTTTTATAATATCTTTATCTTTAAATTTTTTTAATTTATTTAAGTATTGCTCTCTTTTTATCATATAATCACCAAATACATTATATCATTATAAATCTTAAAAGTAAATAAAAGTTTAAAATACATTTTAAACTTTTTAATATTTCAACACATCTTTAAAATGTGTTTTAATGTTTAATGAAAGAAAAAATAGACCGAAGTCTATTTCAATTGTTCTTTTATTGCAAATGCAGCATTCATACCTTCATAAACAGCTTTTGCTATTTGAAGTGGTTCACCAGTATTATCCCCACCAGCATATACACCTTTTATGTTAGTCATATTATCTTTATTTACTATTATTTTATTTTTTTCATCAAGCATTATTCCTAAATGTTGTGCGAAATCAAAACTTGAAGCATCTCCAACAGCAACAAATACTCCATCAAATAAAATTTCTTCATTTTCAGTTTTAATTCCTGTTAAGTATTCATCACCAATAAACTCTTTAATTTTATTTGTATTTACTTCTACATTAACTTCTACTTCTAAAGGTTTATTATTTGTAAATACTGTAATATTATTTGTTACTCTTTGTAACACTTCTAATTCAGAAGCCATATATTCTGTTGTACCAATTAAAGCTATTTTTTTATTTCTATAAAAGAAACTATCGCATATAGCACAATAACTTAATCCGTTTTGTTCATATTTAGCATAATTTAATCCAGGTAATTTAGCTTTAGCTGCACCTGTTGCTATGAATACAGTTTTACCTTCGTATTCATTTTCTTTTGTCTTAACAACATAATGACCCATATTTTCGATTCCTAATATTGTTTCTTCTATTATTTCAATATTTAAATCTTCTGCTTGTTTTATCCCAATTTCAAATAATTCTTTTCCACTAACAGGTAACACTCCATAGTAATTATCAATACTTTTTGCATAAGATAAATTACTATTTCTTTTACCTACTAATAAAACATTAAAATTAAATCTTTTTAAATAAATAGCCGCTGAAATAGCGGCTGGTCCTAATCCTATTATTACTGTATCGTACATTAAATAGTTTCAACAATAGATAAAATTTCTTCAGCTGATTTTAATCCAACTGTTTTTTCTTTCATCTCACCTTTATTTAAATATACTAATGTTGGGATATTTCTTACTTGATATTTTTCTGCTAATTCAGGATCGTTATCAACGTTAACTTTTCCAATTACAACATTATCGTTTTTAGCAACTACTTCTTCTAAATTAGGAGCAATAGCACGACAAGGCCCACACCAAGGCGCCCAAAAGTCTAATACTAACTTTTCTTTTTTTAATACTTCTTCAAAATTTTCTTTAGTAACTTCAATAATCATATTCATTTCTCCTTTTTTATTTTATGATATCAAAAACTCATCAATTAATCAAATGATTTACATTTAATATTCTTGTTTGTTTTCTTATATTGATCAAAATATTCTTTTACTACTTCTGTATTAAATGGTCCTTTTCGATCATGGATTACATTTAATAATTCTTCTAATGCTGATTCTACTATAAATTTTATTTCTTCAGGGTAATTCATAGCAATAGAATGTCTTTTGTATTCTTCTTTATCTAATATCTTGTACTTAAATGTAGGATCTATACGTACATCAAGATCATAATCAATATATTTGATTCCTTCTGCATCTAAAACAAATGGACTTGAGATATTACAATAATAATAAACTCCATCATCTTTTAGCATTGCAATTACATTATACCAACAATCATCATAAAAAAAACAGATTGCTGGTTCTTTTGTTTTCCAAAATCTACCATTTGATTCAATTACTCTTGTTCTGTAGTTAGCTACTACTATTTCATTTTCTTTTTCTTCTAAAACCCTGATATTATCCCATACACGATGTAATTGTTTATCGTGTTTATAGGAATGTATTTGTATTATATCGTTTTTCATAAGTTATTCTCCTTTGTATAGAAGAAGTTTTTGTGTTAATAAATTAAGATCATCAATACTATAAAAAACTTCTTTTACTATTCCATTAACAGAAATAATAAAAAAAGGAGCATTTGTTATTCTATACGTATTTATTATTTCTGATACTTCATCAGCATTCATTTTATAAAAACATACAAAATTAAAATATTTTTTTATTATATTTACTTTTTCTAAATTTATTTCGCATTTTTTGCACATTAATGCTGTACCTATATAAAATGCTACTTGATCTTTTTTTATATTTTTTACAACTTCCATATCTAACACCTTTTTCATTATACATCTTTTAATCTTAAATTACAAAGTATTATAATCTTGTTTTTTATTTTTATTTGTATTTTTTAATAAAAAAATACTATATCAAAATAAAATGATATAGTATTTACATATTACCAAGTGATATTATCTGGATCAGTCCCTACTCTTACACCTGTATTTAAGTTATTCATTACTTCCATATCTTCGTTACTTAATTCAAAATTAAATACATCGATATTACTAATGATTCTTGATTCTGTTACTGATTTAGGTAATGTTACAATTCCTAATTGTACTTGCCATCTTAAAATTACTTGAGCAGCAGTTTTATTATATTTACTTGCTAATTCTAAAATTGTTTCATTATTTAATAATGATTTACCTCTTCCCCCACCAAGTGGAGACCACCCTGTAACTTGAATGTCATTTTCATGACAATATTTAATTACTTCAAAGTTATTAAATTGAGGATTTTGTTCAATTTGATTCATCATTGGTTTTGTTAATCCTTCTAATTCTTTTAAATGATGGATTTGGAAGTTAGAAACTCCAATAGCTTTAATTTTTCCAGCTTTATACATTTTTTCAACAAATTTATATGCTTCAACATATTCACCTGTTGGCCAATGTAATAAATATAAATCGATATAATCAGTATTTAAATTTTTTAAAGAATTATTAAATCCCTCTTCAAAATTACTACTTCTTAAATCTTTTGTAGCCATTTTAGTTGTAATAAAAATATCTTCTCTTTTTACTCCTGATAATTCAATTCCTTTTGCTACACTTGTTTCATTTCCATAAGACATTGCTGTATCAATATGTCTATATCCATTTTGTAATGCAACTTTTACAGCGTTTGCTGCTTCATCACCATTTTCAGATAAGAATACTCCTAATCCTACTTGAGGTACTTCTACACCATTATATAATTTAACTTTATTCATTTTATTTTCTCCTTAGAATATTATTGATGTTACTATCGATGTTGTTACTACAATGTATAAAACAATTAAATGAGGTTGAAATTTAAATACTTTTTGATTTATTAGTAAATAAATTGCTGTAGCCATTGTTGGGGCATGTAAAAATAAATCAACTATTTTAAATATATCTTCATCAAGTTGTGTAGCACAAACTATTTTTAATACAATAGCAATAACAAGCGCAATTATTAAAAATATAATTATTTTTTTCTGTTGTTTTGTTAACTCTTCATTTTCATTAATAGTAACACCTCATCTCTATTTCATTATATAAAACTCATTACATTTATTCAAGAGAATAAACTTATTTATTTTTTTAATAAAACATTGTATAATTATGGTATATTATAAGAAATGAGGGGAGTTTTATGTACGATAATCAATTTGAAGAATATGAGTATAACCAAACAAATATATCTACTAAAAAATCATATAATCTAGTTTTCCCAAGTATTTTTTGGATATTTTTTCTTGTTTTCACTCTTGTAACATCAGGACTAGCTATAGGTCAATACAATACTTCTATAGCTTTTAGTAATGCCCCTGAAATTGAAGGGATAATTACGTATAAAGATTACACTACAGATGATGAAGGAGATAGACATTATAGAGTTTATGTAACTTATGAAGTTGACGGAATAGAATATAAAAATGTACGCTTAAATACATATAATTCATCAATGGTGATTGGAACTAGGGTTACTTTTAAATATTTAGAAAGTGATCCTTCGTCAATTTATGTCCATGACCAAACTAGTATGATATTAAATTATGCTGTTCCTGGAGTTTTCTTTACAATAACTTTCATTTTAGGTACATTTATTATTGTATTTGCTGTTAAAAATAGTAAATTAAAGAAATTAATTCATACTGGTATCCATAGAAGATTAAGAATTATGCATTACGATATTGTAACTCATGTAACAATCAATAAATCACACCCATATTATATTGTAGTTATTGATTCTAATACTAACTTTACTTATAGAACTTCTAAGTATTTTTTAGATCCATATAAAAAATTACCTATTAATTATTATATTTCTATTTATTTTGATCAAGAAGATAAATCAATCTTTTATATTGATGTCAATTCTGCTTCAGAAGATAAATAATATTATATCCACTAGTTATCTAGTGGATATTTTTCATATTTAAAAATTTAATTGTTAAGGGGAGTATTCTTTCTTTAGTTAGTATTGGGTTATTATTATCTAACTCTTTATCTTCTAATAACTCTTTCTCCTCTTCCAACAACATCCCCGACTCTTCTACATCTCTAGACTCTCAAGATA
>JAWXUF010000019.1:0-19639 GCA_044432865.1 bacterium
CCCAGGTTCGAGTCCTGGTGTGGGCGCCACTTATGGCCAGGTGGTGAAACGGTTAACACACTGCCCTTTCACGGCAGCATCCGCGGGTTCGAACCCCGTCCTGGTCACCATTCTAACTATATAACTACACTTTAATTAGTGTAGTTTTTTTGCTTTTTAACAAGATTATGGTATAATATTTAAGGAAAGAAGTGATAATATGAATAAATTTTTTACAAATATAAAAAATATACTACCTGGATTTGCATTAGCAACAGTAATTGCTGCAGTTGCATACTTCATAGGGTATTTATTAGAAGAAGTAGTTGGTATTCATTTAATTGGTGGATCAGTTATAGCATTATTTATAGGTATGGTTATTAATTATTTTTGGTCACCTAAAATATTAAAACAAGGATTAGATTTTTCATCTAAAAAACTACTTAAATTAGCAATAATTCTTTTAGGATTATCGTTAAGTATTGGTATGATACTAGAAGTAGGTCAAAAGTCTTTACTTGTAATGGTATTTACTTTACTAACATGTTTTGGTGGTGGATTTATAGTAGGTAAATTACTAAAAATAGACTGGAAAGTATCTAATTTAATATCAGCTGGTACTGGAATCTGTGGGGGGAGTGCTATTGCTGCATTATCTCCTGTAATTGAAGCAAAAGATAATGATGTTGCTATTGCGATGTCAGCAACTTTTATCTTTGATATGGTTATGATTATTGTATTCCCTTTATTAGGAGTTGCCTTAAATATGACTGATGAAGCATTTGGATTATGGGCTGGTACTGCAGTTAATGATACATCAAGTGTAGTTGCAGCAGCAGCTGCATTTAGTGAAGCAGCAAAAGAATTTGCTGTTACAGTAAAATTAACAAGAACATTAAGTATTATTCCTGTAGTAGTTGCATTTTCTTTTATTAATATTAGATTACAAAGAAAAGAAGCAAAAGCAGTTACTAATGAAAATGTTGAAGTGAATTCAGATACTACTGAACAAACATCAGTAGTACAAGTACAACCACAAAAACCTAAAATTAATTTTATGAAATTAATCCCTTGGTTTATCTTAGGATTTATTGGTATGGCTATTTTAAATAGTATTACTATTGGTACAGGAGCTGACGCTGTAAGTATTGTACCAACTTGGTTATCAAGTGGTGCAAAACAAGTAAGTAGTTTCTTAATGATCATTGCACTTGCTGCAATTGGTTTAAAAACAAATATAAAAGAAGTTAAAGCAAGTGGTGCAAGACCAATGATTCATGGATTTATCATTTCATTATTAGTTGTGGTAGTTGCATTAGTTGTAATTATGTTATTAGGTAATTGGCAGAATATTATTTAATTATATTGTTATAATAATATAGAAAAAATAATAAGGAGAAATAATATGATATATAATTCAATACTAGATACAATAGGAAATACAAAATTATTAAAGTTATCAAAATTAAGTGAAAAATATGGTAATAACATTTATGCTAAATTAGAATCTGGAAATCCATTTGGATCAGTTAAAGATAGAATAGCATTTAATATGATTAAAAATGCATTAGAACAAAATGTTATTAATAAAGATACTGTAGTTATTGAACCTACAAGTGGTAACACAGGTATTGCACTCGCTGCAATTTGTTTATATTATAAAATTAAATGTATTATAATAATGCCTGAAAATATGACTAAAGAGCGTATTTCAATGATTAAAGCATATAAAGCAGAAGTTATTTTAACTGCAAAGGCTGAAGGTATGGCAGGTGCTATTAAAAAAGCAGAGGAATTATCAAAAGATTATGAAAATAGTTTTATTCCTTCTCAATTTGAAAATGCTAATAATCCTATTGCTCATTATAATACAACAGCAAAAGAAATATATAATGATGTTAAATTAGATTACTTTTTTGCTGGAATAGGTACAGGTGGTACTATTAGTGGATGTGGAAAATACTTTAAAGAAGTTGATAGTAACATTAAAGTTATTGGTATTGAACCAAGTGAATCTGCTATTTTAAATAATAAACCAAAAGGTCCGCATATGATTCAAGGTATTGGTGCAGGATTTAAACCTAATACTTTATCACTTGAATATGTAGATGAAGTTTTAATGGTAAGTAGTGAAGAAGCATTTAAATATATGGATGAAGTTAATACAGAAGAAGTAGCATTTGTTGGGGTGTCTAGTGGTGCATGTTTTTCCGGTGTAGTTCAATATATTAACAAAAATAATTTAAAAGATAAAAATATTGTATTAATATTCCCAGATTCTCTTGTTAAATACTTATCTATAGGAGAGTAAAAATATGAGTTTAAAAAATGTGATTGATGAGTTGTTAGAAGTTAGTGAAACCTCTTATAGTAATATTTTAAATAGAGATGAAATAATTAAATTAGTAAATGAAATAAGAGATATTTTATTTTTAGGTTATAATGAAAAAATACTTACCTCAGTAGATGTTTATATTGAAAGTAAATTAAATTCAATTAATAACAAGTTATTGAATTTATTAAATTTAATAAATAAAGATGAAAAAGAAAATATTCTTATAACTGAAAAGTTTATTAATAAAATTCCAACTATTAAAAAACAATTAAATGGTGATTTAAAGGCATTTTTATCATCTGACCCTGCTGTTGTAAGTGAACAAGAGATAGTATTGTGTTATCCTGGTTTTTATGCAATTTCACTATATAGAATTGCTAATGCATTAGCAAATTTTGGTGTTTCAATATTACCAAGAATTATTAGTGAACATGCACATTCAAAAACTGGAATTGATATTCATCCTAAAGCGATAATTGGAGAAAATTTCTTTATAGATCATGGTACTGGAGTAGTAGTAGGGGAAACAAGTGTAATAGGAAATAATGTTAAAATTTATCAAGGTGTTACATTAGGGGCAATATCTTTACAAAATGTAGAACAAATAAAAAATGAAAAAAGACATCCAACAATCGAAGATAATGTTGTTATATATTCAAATACATCTATTTTAGGTGGAAAGACAGTAATTGGAGAAGGTTCTGTTATAGGATGTAATGTTTTTATTGTGAAATCAATTGATAAAAATAGTAAAATAGTGTTTAATGTTAATAAATGATAAGGTAGGTATTAATTATGGGTATTTTAGATTATGCAATAATATTTTTTATTGTAATGGAATTAACAAATGTTATTGTGTTATATTTTAAACCACAGTTTCCTTATGCAAATGGGATAGCTGTATTTGATAGTTATGAAGATGCAAAGAAAGATGAACCAATGTATTTATTTGTTAAGTACTTAAAAAATTGGGTTGCAAATGTTAAGTTGATTTTCATTGTATTGTTAATGGTAATTGTCGCTTTTGGTGATGAAACATTAAAAGTAGCTGCAGTAATAGTATTAATTTTATCGATTTTCGTTTATTATATTTCATTACATCCTTTAATAAGAAAATTAGATAAAATGGATAAAATAAGTCCTAAAGGATATTCAAATATTTTATTTGCAATGATCACAGGATTTATCGTAATATTTGGTATAGCATTAATTTTACACTTTGTGTTATAAGCTTAACTAGAATAAATTGTCTTTGCGAAGTGAGTACAAATAGAGCAAACTTCAAACATATTGGTCCTATTTTGTAATTAATTGTTGTATTAATATTGAAAAATAAGAGAAAATGTGAGACAATACTTCATATAAATGAGTTATAAAAATAAATGAAATACGGAATGAGGGTAAATTTATGATATATATGACATTTAAGATTAAAAAAGATTGGTTATTTAAAGTTTTACTAGCTGTTAGTGGAATTTTCAATTTAGTAGCATTAGTATTAATGGTAAATGCATTCGGAAGTGGATCAGGTGAGGTATTAGCGTTCTCATTATCAGTGTTCCTTGTATTATTATTAATTAATGGATATGCTATTTATAATATTTTCAAAAGTTATAAAATTGGATTAACAAAAGATTCAATTAAAGTTTCAGATTTCTCAAGAGTAGAAATCCCATATAGTACAATTAGAAGTATTAAAAAAGAACGTGAACCTTCAAAATATGGTTTATATGATGCTTTATTAGTAATTAAATACAACAAATTTGATACAATCAAATTAAATGTTGAAGATTTAGAAAATGTTTTTGATAACTTAAAAGAGATGGTTCAAAAAGCTAACTTAGATAAAGTTGTTAATAGCGTTGTAACTAAACAAGATGGTTCAAGAGAAATTCAACAAAATATTCCAACATCAGCTGGTGCAACTAACATGGGTGGGGCTACATTAATTATGCCTGCTACTGCAACTCCAACTGGTAATGTAATTGTTCAACCAAATACAACTACTGCAACAGTAGTAAGACCAACAACTAACCAACAAACAGCTGGTGCAATGGTAAGACCTAATACAGGTGTTCAACAACCAATCGCAAGACCAGTAACTGCACATCAAACTGCAGGAGCAATGGTAAGACCAATTAGTAATACAAATCAACAAGTAGTAAGAACTACTCAACAACCAACTGCAGGGGCAATGGTAAGACCAGCAACTGCTAATCCTAATCAACAAGTAGTAAGAACTACAACTAATGCAATGGTAAGACCTGTGCAAACTGCACCACAACCAGTTGCTAGAACTGTAACAACAACTACAACAACAACTAAACCTGCTGGGCAAGTTTCAACTCCAGGAAGTACTCAAAGTACTATCGTGAATCCAGATGGTTCAAAAAGAATTATTACAACAACTACAACTGTAAAACCTACAGAATAAAACTAACATAAATCCTCCTCTTGCATAATATATAAAGAGGGGGATTTATGGCTAAAATACTGACTAAAAGAGAAACGGAAATTTTCAATTTATTAGTAAAGAATGAATCAACAGTTCAAATTGCTAATAAACTAAATGTAAGTGAAAAAACCGTTCGTAATCACATATCAAATGTAATAGGTAAATTAGGAGTTAAAAGTAGAACACAAGCTCTTGTAGAACTATTAAAATTAAATATAATAGAAATAGATTAATAACTAATATTTATAAAATGTTAGTTATTTTTTTATTGAAAATTTAACAAAATTGAATACTTTTGAAAAATATGTTTTTTTATTTAAAAAAGTGTTTTTTCTTGATTTAATATACAAAATATAGTATAATTAATTCGTTAATAAAAACTTATCGTAGATATAAGTAATACATGGAGGAAATTATGAAATTAGAAAGATTAGAAGGAAGCCAAGTAAAAACATTTTTTACTGTTGAAAGAACAAAATTTAATGAGGCTGTAGATAAATCATTTGAGTTAAATAACTCAAAAGTTAAAATCGCTGGATTTAGACCAGGTAAAGCACCTAGATCAAAATATGAAGCAACTTACGGAGTAGGATCATTATATAATGATGCTTTAGATATCGTTGTAAATGAAATTATTACAAATGAATTAACTAAATCAGAAGAATTTAGAATTGTTGGTGCTCCAAACTTAGGATTAGACTTTTCAAAATTAAGCACTGAAGAAGATTTTGAAATCACTTTAACATTCGATGTACATCCAACTGTTGAGTTAGGTGCATATAAAGGAATCGAAGTTAAAGCTGTTGATGCAAAAGTAACTGAAGAAGATATTACTAATGAAATCAATAGACAATTAAAAGATAAAGCAGAATTAACATTAAAAGGTAAACAAGTAATTGAGAAAGGTGATATCGCAATTTTCGATTTCGCTGGATCTGTTGATGGTGTTGCATTTGATGGTGGAACTGCTGAAAACTATGAATTAAAAATTGGTTCAGGATTATTTATTCCAGGATTTGAAGATCAAATGATCGGAATGAAAGCTGGAGAAGAAAAAGATGTTAATGTAACTTTCCCTAAAGCATACCAAGCTGCTGAATTAGCTGGACAAGAAGCTGTATTCAAAGTTAAATTACATGAAGTTAAAAATGAAACTTTCCCAACTTTAACTGATGAATTAGTAAAAGAATTAAATTTAGAAAATATTTCAACTGTTGAAGCATATAAAACTGATTTAGTGGCAAAACTAGAAGTAGCTAAAACTAATCAAGAAAATAGAAGATTCGAAGATGAATTATTAGCAAAAGTAATTGAAAATGCAAAAATTGATTTACCAAAAACTTATGTTAATAACAGAGTTAGTGAATTAACTAAAAATGCTGAAGCTCAAGCTAAACAATACAGTATTTCTTTAGAAGTGTTATTACAATTCCAAGGTATGACTTTAGAACAATTCAATCAAATGTCTACTGAAAGAGCTGTAAATGATATTAAATTAGATTGTATCTTAGATGAAATTGTAAAAGCTGAAAAATTAAATGCTACTGATGAAGAAGTTGTTGCATTTATTGAAAAAGAAGCTGCTAAATACAATAGCACTAAAGATGCATTTATTAAACAATATGGAAAAAGTGTATTTGCTTACAATTTAAATATTGCAAATGCTTTAGAAGTAATTAAATCAAACGCAAAATCAACTAAATAATAACTGAATTAAAGAGGTGTCTTTAGACACCTCTTTAAAGTCAAATGAATAGGAGTGAGTATATGAAAGAAAATATTTTATCATTACCAGCGATAGCTGTTAGAGGTCTTGTACCAATCCCAAATAATGATTTAAGAATTGATGTAGGACGTGCGCTTTCTTTAAATGCACTTAAAGTTTCTGAAAAAGATCATGATTTCAATATTGTTATTATGTTACAAAAAGATCCTTTAATTGAAGATGTTACACCAGAGGATTTATATGATATTGGTGTATTAGCTCGTGTTACATTAAAATTAAAAATTCCTAATAATCAATTACGTGTTAAATTTAATTTATTACAAAAAGTTAAAATTCTTGAAGTCACTCAAGATGAACCATATTTTGAAGTTAATTATGAACATGTAGAAGATAGAAATGAAGAAGATTCTGAAACTTTAACATTAGTTAAAATGTTATGTGATGAATTATTCAAAAACCCATCTTTATATTTAAATAATCATGATGATATAATGAAAAAAATTGAATCAGGTGTTTCTAGTAGTCTATTATGTGATTATGTTTCTCATAACTTACGTCAATCAAATAATCGTTTACAATATTTATTAGAAGATAATTTAAATGTAAGATTAACTTCTATTTTAACTGATATTCGTAAAGAAAAAGATATGCAATTATTAGAAAATAAAATCAATGAAGCTGTTAAAAAAAGTATCGATGAATCTCAAAAAGAGTATTACCTAAGAGAAAAAATGAAAGCTATTCAAAATGAATTAGGTGATAAAGCTAAAAAAGAAGAAGATATTGATAAAATGAGAGAAAAGATAACTGAATCTAAAATGCCTAAAGCTATGATGGATAAGGCATTAGTTGAATTAAGAAGATATCAAGATACTCCAAGTCAATCTGCTGATAGTCAAATCTTAAAAAATTACCTTGATTTCATCATTGAATTACCATGGCATTTAGAAAGTATTGATAATCAAGATTTAGCTTCAGTAATTGAAGAATTAAATAAAAATCACCATGCTTTAGATAAAGTAAAAGACCGTATCGTTGAGTATTTAGCTGTTAAAATTATGACAAATAAAACTCCTCAAACAATTTTATGTTTAGTTGGCCCTCCTGGTGTTGGTAAAACATCACTTGCAACTTCTATTGCTACTGCATTAAATAGAAAATTTGTTAAAATTGCTTTAGGTGGAGTTAAAGATGAGTCTGAAATAAGAGGACACAGAAGAACTTACATTGGAGCATTACCAGGTAGAATTTTAAATAGTATGCATAAAGCTAAAACAGTTAACCCTGTTATTTTATTAGATGAGATTGATAAAATGGCTTCTGATATTAAAGGTGATCCAGCAAGTGCTATGTTAGAGGTATTAGACCCAGAACAAAACCACACATTCTCTGATCACTATATGGAAGAACCATATGATTTATCAAAAGTATTATTTATTACAACAGCGAACTATCTTCAAAATATTCCTGCTCCTTTAAGAGATCGTATGGAAATTGTTGAATTATCAAGTTATACTAAATTTGAAAAATTTAATATTGCTAAAACACATTTAGTTGATAGACAATTAATTGCTCATGGTTTAGATGAAGATAAATTCTCTATTACAGATGAAGCAATACAACTATTAGTAAGTGGATATACAGCTGAAGCTGGTGTTCGTGAATTAAATAGACAAATTGGTTCTTTAGTAAGAAAAACAATTAAAGAAATTTTATTAAACAAAGTTGAAAAAGTAGAAATTACTGTAGACAATGTTGAAAAATTCTTAGGAAATGTAAAATATACTGATTCAAGTGTTAACAAAACTGACAAAGTTGGTGTTGTTACTGGATTAGCATATACTTCATTTGGTGGTAGTGCACTTGAAATCGAAGTTACACATTACTCAGGTAAAGGTGGATTAGTATTAACAGGTAAACTAGGAGATGTAATGAAAGAGTCTGCTCAAACAGCTTTATCATATGTTAAATCTCAAGCAAATGAATTAAACATTGATCCTAAATTCTTTGAAACTCATGATATTCATGTTCATGTACCTGAAGGTGCTGTACCTAAAGATGGTCCTTCAGCTGGTGTAACTTTAACATCTGCAATTGCATCTGCTGTAACTAAGAGAGCTGCTAAAGCTTCTATTGGTATGACAGGAGAAGTTACATTGTCTGGTAGAGTGTTACCAATTGGTGGATTAAGAGAGAAATCTATTGCTGCCCACCAACAAGGAATTAAAACAATAATTATACCTAAAGATAATGAAAAAGACATTACTGATATTCCAAAAGAAGTGTTAGAAACATTAGAAATAATTTGTGTTTCACACGTTGATGAAGTATTAGCAAAAATTTTAGTATAAGAAAATAAACTATAGATTTTATAAAAAAATCTATAGTTTTTTTCTTTTGTCGATTTTTCTAGAAAAAAAGTTTTTTACATATAAAACGTTGTATAAGTCTCTAAAATATGATATAATTTTCATAGCATTGACAAAAAAAGAGGAGTGAAAGAATGAGCTTGTTTAAGACAATTCCAGATAATTTTTTCTCATTACTTGCAAGTCCAAATAAATCAATTTATTTCGATTGTTTAGTAATAGCGTTTGATGCATATGAAGATGCATCTATAATGGGTGTTGAAAGAAAACACGTTGTAGAATTATTAACTGATTATCTTGATCGTATTAATGAAAACTTAATTCAAGATGAGGATGATGATGAAGTTAATGATAATCAATCAAGAGCATATGCAATTCTTAGAAAATTTGAATTCCATGGTTGGATTGATTTAGAAATAACAAATGATTACGAAGAGTTAATTAACTTTAGAGAGTATGCAATTACTGTAATTGAAGCACTTAAAAATATTAAATTCGTTGATTATGGTGATGATGGTAGTATGCCTGATGATATTTTAATTGATGAACCTGAAGATTTCAAAGGGTATATTTATACAATTTATTCAGTATTAGCTAATAAAACTTCTCATGATTATGGATATATATTAGATATTGTTTATAAAAATACTAAAATGTTTATGCGTGTGTTAAGAAAATTAGATGTACGTATGAAAGAATATATTAAATCAATTGTTGATAAATTTGAAATTAAAGAATTAATGGAGAACTTATTAAAATATAAAATTGAATTATTTGATAAAACTTATTACAAATTAAAAACAAGTGATAATATTAATAAATATCGTTTGTTTATCGTTAATTCATTAAACGAATTAGTAAATGATGAGGCTGCGTTAGAATTAATTTCTACAAGTCCTAGATATAACAATTTATTTGAAAAAGAAGCACAATTAAAAGCAATGAAAGATATTTATGAGATTATTGATTTATTTAATAACCTTGATGAATTTATTAGTGAAATTGATAAGAAAAATAAAACTTATTTAAACTCAACAATTGCTAAAATTCAATTCTTATTAAATGAAGAAGCAGATATCTCTGGTAAATTAAATTCTATCTTAAAATTCATTACTGATAAAAATAAAAAAGGACAAATGAACGATGCAATTAAAGTGATAAGTCCTTTATATAATTTGAATCAATTGAAGTCATTAAATATGAATTCTTTATATACACAAAGAGGTACATACAAGAAGTTCGAACCAGCATTATTAGATACTTCTAAAAAAGAATTAATTGATTTTGAAAAAGTATTCTTTGATGAATATAAATCAATTTATACAGAAACACTTGTATATCAATTTACAATGGAAAACATGGTAGATGGTGTATTTAGAGCAAGTGAGGTTTTATCTTATGAAGCTAATTTAGCAGAAATTTTAATGTTATTATTCTGTTTAATTTATGCTGATCAATCAAGAAAATTAAAAGTTAGAAGATTAGAAAATGATGTAAATCATGTTAAATATCTATTAAAAGACTTTGAAATTTATGTGGAGGGAAATTAGATGTTAGAAACTTATGAAAAATTAAATAATAGTACTAAAAATACGTTCTCTGATATATGTAATAAATTATTAGCAAACAGTTTTTTAGCTAGAGATAAAAGAGATAATAAAGAAGCATACTTCTTTGTTATTAGTTACAAAGAATTATTTGATGAATTCTTTAGAGTATTAAATTATGAATTAGTAATCGATAGAAACGTTGGAGCAATTCAATTATATAGTGATTCAGTTAGTCATTTATATAAACTTAAAAAAGAAGAATCAATCATCCTTTTAATTTTAAGATTACTTTATCAAGAAAAATTAAAAGAAACAACATTAAGTACTAACATCGTTATTACTTCAAATGAAATCCATGAAAAATATGAGTTATTAGAATTAAGAAAAAGAATTACAAAAACTGACTTAGTTTCTGTGTTAAGATTATTCAAAAAATATAACTTATTAGAACCATTAGGAGATATTACAAATTCAAAAACTGAAGTTGTACTTTTCCCAACATTACTTCAAGCAATCAATTCACAAAATGTAAATGAAGTATTAAATGCAATTACTAAACTAAACCAAGAAGGTGAAAAAGATGAAAAGGCTAACTAAAATTCGTTTAATTAATTGGCATTATTTCGGTAATGAAACAATTAATATTAAAAATAATGTTTTACTAACAGGTCAAAATGCAACAGGTAAATCGACTATTCTTGATGCCTTAACATATGTAATTACAGCAGGAGATACTCAATTTAACTTAGCTGCTAATGAAAAAGGTAAAAGGGATTTAAGAGGATATGTAAAATGTAAAATCGGTGCAGATGATAAACAATATTTACGTGAAGGTGATATTACAGGTCATGTTGCATTAGAATTTTATGATGAAACAAATGATGAGTATTTCACTGTTGGTACAGTAATTGACTGTGTAGGAGATATCTTACCTGCTAAATCAATATTCTATTCTGGACAAGGTCGTTTAGAAGATAAAAACTTAGTACAATCTAATGGTGTAATTAACTCTACACAAGACTTTAAAAAGAATAACCCTAAGTATGATACATATTTAACTAAGAAAGAAGCTAAAAGAGCATTTAGAATGTTATTTGGATCTTTAACAGAAGATTTCTTTAAATTAATTCCTAAAGCATTAGCATTCAAACCAATTGGTGATGTTAAAGAATTTATCTATCAACATTTATTAGAAGAAAAACAAATTGATGTTGAAAATATTAAAGATTCAATTCGTTCATATAAAGAACTAGAAAGAATCCTTAATTTAATTAAAGAGAAAATCGTATCTTTAAAGAAAATCGAAGAAGTATCTTTAGATATTGATGCTACTCAAGAAAGATTAAACTATTTAACTTATATGTATAAATTATTTGAAGAAAAAGCTATTTCTTTAAATATTGATAGACAAAATAGTTATATTCTTAAATTAGATCAACAATTAGCTGGTGTTACAAATGATATTAATCGTTGTATATCAACTAATGATGATTTACAAGAAAGAGCAAAAGAATTATATAAAGTATTATCTAATGATGATGCATTTACTCAAAATGAATATTTAGATAAACAAATTGATAAAAACAAATCATTACAAGAAGAATTAAGTGTAAAATACGGAGAATACTTAAAAACTGTAAATTATATTAATGCTTTAACAAGTGATTTAAGAGAGTATGATGATAATCCAATTGTTAAGAAAATTAACTCTTTATCATTAAATACTATCAAAAAAGAAAATGTTGCTGATATGAAACTTAAATTAGTTGATTATGATCATGAATTAAAATTATATTCAAATAGTTTAAATCAAAAAATAGGTTCTTTAGAATCTCAAAAAGCAATTGCTTTATCAGAAATTACTGAAGTTTCTAATCAAATTAGAAATTTAGAAAATAGATCATTAAGATATAATCCAGAAGTATTATCATTAAAACATGAAATTCAAGTAGGATTAAAACAAATCTATAATCAAGAAATATCTGTATATATTTTAGCTGAATTATTAGAAATTACAGATAAAAAATGGGCTGATACTGTTGAGGTATATTTAGGAAATCAACGTTTCAACTTAATTGTAGAACCTCGTTATTTTGATGCTGCATTACAAGTTTATAACAAAGTTAAATCAGCAAAACAAATTTATAACGTTGGTCTTGTAAATACTAAAAAGATTTCAAATTATAATACTTGTAATCCAGATAGTATGGCTAACATTATCTCATCTGAAAATGTAGATGCTAAACGTTATATTAATATGACAGTTGGTAACTTAATTTTATGTGATGACGTAAAAGAATTAGAAAACTTTTCTTCAAGTATTACAAATGAAGGAATGGTTTACAAAGGATATACAGTTAGAAGCTTAAACTATAGAGCAGTTAAAAAACCATTTATTGGTGCATCTGCTTTAGAAGATCAAAAAGCACAATCAATTCAAGAAGCTGAAGAAGTAAAACAAAGATATCATAAAATTTCAAAACAAATTGAAGATATTAAAGTTGTTGCTTCAAATGTATCAAGAATAGATTTAAAATCATTAGAATTAAACTGTGGGTTACATAGTGAATTAAATGATACAAAAGAAGCTTTAAGAGATTTTAATGAGCAAAAGAAAAATCAAAATATTTTCTCAGCTAAAGACTTACAAGAAAATTATAATAATGTTAATGAGCAAATTAAAATGTTAGAAGCAGAAAAAACTGCTCATATTGAGAAAAGAGGTAGCGTATCAAATCAAATTGATAATGCTAAAAATTCATTAAATGAATTAATTTCTCAACAAACTGAAATTATTAGTAATCTTGAAGATATTAAAGCTAATTCATTAAATATTGAAGCTCAAGCACAACAAGAAATTGCTGAATGTATGGCTGAAAGTAGAGATGTTAATAAACATTTATCTTCTTATACTAAGAAAAAAGATTTAGAAACATTAAACTTTGATCACTTAGTAGATAACTTATCAGCAATTCAATTAAAATATAACCAAGCATATAACCTTGAATATACACTTGGATTAACTGATTTATCTAAATACTTAAATGAATTAGAAAAATTAGAAAAATCTGAAATTATTTCTTATGAAAACAAAGTAAGAAGTGCAAGAGAAGATGCAGAGTTATTATTCAAAGAAGATTTCTTAAGTAAATTAAGAAACTACATTATGAGTGCAGAAGATGAAATTGCTAAGATTAATGAAACTTTATCTACATTCCAATTCGGTGAAGATAAATATGAATTCGTATTCCCTAAAAGTAAAGAATTCTCATTATTCTATGATATGGTAACTGAAGACTTAAATAATGTTAACGAAGGATTCTTTAATATTGATTTTGAACAGAAATATAATGAACAATTAGAAATGTTATTTAGTAGTTTAGCAGCTGATGAAGAAAATTCACATGGTGCAATTAATAAATTTACTGACTATAGAACTTATATGGATTATGATATTAAAATCACAAATCTAGATGGTGAAAATGTTTATTATTCTAAAGTATCAAAAGAGAAATCAGGGGGGGAAACTCAGGTTCCTTTCTATGTAGCAATTCTTGCTTCATTCGTTAGAATTTATCAAAAAAATACTAGTAGCATTAATGATGCTATTGGTTTAGTAATGTTCGATGAGGTATTTGATAAAATGGATTCACGTCGTATGCAATCGATGATGGGATTCATTAATACATTACCAATTCAAATTTTCCTAGCTTGTCCACCACAAAGAATGGAAATATTACAACAATATACGGATACAACTATTATTACAATAAGAGATAATAAAACAGCTCAAATTGCTAATTTAGTGTCTAAAGACTAAGGAGGATCTTATGGCTTTTTTTAGAAAAAAGAATGAATATGAAAATGCTTCAAATCAAATTAATAATAGCAATAAAAAAGCTCGTGAAAGAATTATATTTGAACAATTAAATAATGATTCACAACAAGCTGCTACATTAATTGATCAATTGAAAGCAGGAAGTCCTTTAGTAATCGATTTCGAAAGATTAGATGTTAAAGAAGGAAATAAAATGTTAGCATTCTTTGCTGGAGCATGTTATGCAAGTGATGCTAGATATATTGAGTTAAGAGAATCTGTATTTTTATTCGCAAGAAATGTTGATTTTCATGATGGAACATTAGATGAATTCATCAAAAATTTATAATGGATATATTAAAATTTAAAAAATTAGAACAATTAGTAGATAAGGTTTATTCAAGTAATAAACCTTATCTTTCTAAATTTTTAGACGAAAGTGAAGTTCAATATCTTTCTAAATTTAATAAAATAAATATTGAATTTTATGGTGGATTTACTCATTCTAAAAAAAATAGAGCATTCTTATCTCCAAAAGAATTCGAAGTTAAATCTAACTTCAATTTAACAGTATTTAAAGTAGTATATAATAAAAAATTCACAACAATAGAACATAAGCATGTTCTAGGTACTATAATGGCTCTAGGTATAGCTAGAGATGTAATAGGTGATATAGTTGTTGATAATGATATATACTTTGCTGTAACAAACGAAATAAAAGAATTTGTAGTACAAAATCTAAAAGTAATAAATAGAGCCTCAGTTTCTTTAGAAGAAACAAATGACTCTATAGAGATTAAAGAGAATTTTATTGAACGTGAAATAACAGCATCAAGTCTTAGAATTGATTTAGTTGTATCTAATGTTTATAATTTTTCTAGAAATCAAATTAATGACTTTTTTGATCAAGACTATATTTTATTAAATAATGACATTGTAAATAAATCATTTAAAACAGTTAATATAAATGATATTATAATATGTAGAAAAAAAGGTAAATTTAAAATAGTAAATATTATAAATTCATCAAGAAATAATAAGCATAAAATACTAATACATATATATAATTGACAATATAAAATAATAATGATAATATAAAAACATAAAGCAAGGCTTAGTCAAACTAGGAATTGTTTTTACGAATTTTAATTTGACTAATCACTTATTGGTAGGGTAGATTAGTCATTTTTCTTTTTATTATAGATCATAATAATTACAGAAACAAATCCGATAATTTTAGATAATAAATAAATTAAAGAAATAAAAAGTTCCATATATCATCACCTTTCTGGTGAAGAAAACTAATTAAATAGAAAAAACTTCACAGATTTCCCTATAATGACTAAAGCCTTGGCAATAATTTCCTTGCAATTAAATAGTAACATAATAAGATAAAATAATAATAAAATACAGATATTTCTCAATAATTCAAAATCTACCCCTGTTAAAAATCAAATATTTAGATATACGATTTTTTTGTAGAAAAAACATTATTATTTTATATTTTAAAAATAAGTATATATATAATTGACAATATAAAATAATAATGATAATATAAAAACATAAAGCAAGTCTTAGTCAAACTAGGAATTGTTTTTATAATTCATGGAATGACTAATCACTTATTGTAGTGGGCGATTAGTCATTTTTCTTTTTATTATAGATCATAATAATTACAAAAACAAATCCGATAATTTTAGATAATAAATAAATTAAAGAAATAAAAAGTTCCATATATCATCACCTTTCAGGTGAAGAAAACTAATTAAATAGAAAAAACTTCACAGATTTTCCTATAATGACTAAAGCCTTGGCAATAATTTCCTTGCAATTAAATAGTAACATAATAAGGTGAAATAATAATAAAATACTGATATTTCTCAATAATTCAAAATCTACTATAGTATTAGCTGTTTTTTCATTGTTTTTTAGGATGTTTTTTCTCAAAAAATTGCATTTTAAGCAATCGAAATATAAAATGTAATATAATTAATCACTTATTTTATTATAAAATGATAAAAATATTTGGATATTACTTAATATATTTGACTTTTAATTAATATATAATGTATAATATAAGTAATGTATTGATAGAGACATGTTATTATAATTTAATTTATTTAGAGAGCCTTTGGTTGGTGAAAAAAGGTATAAATATTATAATAAAATCACTCTTGAACAAGTAGAAGAATTCATTAGAACTACTCGTATTTCTGCGTTAAAGATCAATTAAGTGCTAGATATTATATCTAGAACTAAGGTGGTACCGCGATTAATTCGTCCTTAGAGTAAAATCTAAGGACTTTTTTTATTTTAGGAGGATATTATATGAAAGATTTCAAAGACACATTATTAATGGGAAAAACAAGTTTTGAAATGAGAGGTAATTTAGGTGTTAAAGAACCTTTAATTCAAGAGAGATGGGAACAAATAGACTTATATAATAAAGTTATTGCTGCAAATGCTAAATGCCCTGAATTCAATTTACATGATGGGCCACCATATGCAAATGGAGAAATTCATGTTGGGCATGCATTAAACAAAACTTTAAAAGATTTTGTTGTTAGATATAAAAATCAAAATGGATTTAAAGCAAGATATATCCCAGGATGGGATACTCATGGTTTACCTATTGAAAATGCATTAACTAAATCAGGTGTAAATAGAAAAGAAAAAACACCATTAGAATTTAGAGAGTTATGTGAAGAATACGCTAGAAAACAAGTAGCAAGACAAGAAGTAGGATTTAAAAGACTTGGTGTTTTAGGGGAATATGAAAATAAATATTTAACTTTAGATAAAAAATTCGAAGCAGATCAAATTAGAGTATTTTCTAAAATGGTTGAAAATGGATTAATTTATAAAGGATTAAAACCAGTTTATTGGTCACCTTCAAGTGAATCTGCATTAGCAGAAGCTGAAATTGAATATATTGATAAAGTAGATCCATCTATTTTCTTAAAATTTAAAGTAAATAATGGAACTAAAAATCTTAAAGATGTTAATTTAGCTGTATGGACTACAACGCCTTGGACTTTACCAGCGAACTTAGCAGTTTGTGCTAACCCAACTGTTGAATATTCATTAATTGAAGTAAAAAAAGAGAAATTTTTAGTTGCTACTGATTTATTAGCTAAAAATACTGAAGATTTTAAATGGGAATCTGTAAAAGTATTAGAAATCCTAAAAGGATCTGATTTAATTGGATTAACTTATACACATCCTTTATTTGATAAAGTATGTCCTGTTATTAACGGAGATTATGTAACTACTACAGATGGTAGTGGTTTAGTACATATCGCACCAGGTCATGGTGAAGATGACTTCTTAGTAGGTAAAGAATATAACTTAGAAATATTATGTCCTGTAAATGAACGTGGAGTAATGACTAGCGAAGCTGGTAAATACGAAGGAATGTTCTATGAAAAATGTAATACTCAAGTAATTGAAGATTTAGAAAAAGAAAACAAATTATTATTAGTAAAAATGGTTGATCACTCTTATCCACATGACTGGAGAACTAAAAAACCTATTATCTTTAGAGCTACACCACAATGGTTTGCTTCTATTGAACCAATTAAAGAAAAATTATTAGCAGAAATTAAAAATGTTAACTGGGTACCAAAATGGGGAGAAGTTAGAATTTCTAATATGATTGCTGGAAGAAATGATTGGTGTATTTCAAGACAAAGAGCTTGGGGTGTACCTATTCCTGTATTCTACTGTGAAAATGATGAAGAAGTATTAGATGTTAAAGTATTAGAACATGTTGCTAATTTAGTAGAAGAACATGGATCTAATGTTTGGGTAAGTAGTGAAGCTAAAGATTTATTACCTAAAGGATATACTAATTCTAATTCACCTAATAATAAATTTAGAAAAGAAACAGATATTATGGATGTATGGTTTGATAGTGGTACATCTTATATGTTATTATCTCGTTTAGGATTAAACAAACAAGCTGATTTATATTTAGAAGGTAGTGATCAATATCGTGGATGGTTTAACTCAAGTTTAATTACTTCAGTAGCATCTACAGGTAAATCTCCTTATAAAACAAATGTTACACATGGATTTGTTTTAGATGGTGAAGGTAAAAAAATGAGTAAGTCTATTGGTAATACAGTAGACCCTAATAAAGTATTCAAAGAGTTAGGTGCAGATGTATTTAGACTTTGGGTAAGTAGTGTTGAATATAATGTTGATGTTAGAATTAGTAATGATATGTTAAAACAAGTAAGTGAAACTTATCGTAAATTAAGAAATACATTTAGATTCTTAATGGCTAATACATCTGATTATAATCCTACTAAAGATACTGTTTCTTTTGATAAATTAAATGAAGTAGATAAATTTATGTCATTAAACACTCAAAAATTAGTAAATGAATGTATTGATGCATATGATAACTATCAATTTGCTGATGTATATAGAAAAATCTCTAATTTTGTTACTAATGAATTATCAGCATTCTATCTAGATTTCACTAAAGATATTTTATATATTGAAGGTGTTAAATCTCATGATAGATTATCATGTCAAACTGTGTTATATGATACATTATTAACTTTATTAAAATTATTATCTCCAATTTTATCTCATACTACTAGTGAAGCTTATAACTTATTAGAGTTTAAAGATAAAGAAGATATTTATTTTGAACAAATGCCTAAAGTTAAAGATATTAAAGATAAAGAAGAGTTTATGAATAACTGGAATAAATTCTTAGATATTAGAACGGAAATTCTTAAAGCTTTAGAAGTAGCAAGAACTGAAAAAGTAATCGGTAAGAGTTTTAATGCACATTTAACATTAAACCTAACAAAAGAACAAAAAGCATTATTTGATTCTTTAAATTCTAATATTAGACAAATATTAATTGTTTCTAAATTAACAGTTAATGAAGCTAAAGAATTTAGTGTAGATGTTAAAGCAGCAGAAGGTCATACTTGTGCTAGATGTTGGCAAATAGTAGATTCTTTAAATGAAGATTCTTTATGTGAAAGATGTAATAACATTTTAAAATAATCAATAATTATAAAAATAGAAATATGAAAATATTTCTATTTTTATATAAATAAACTATAATTGACAATATAAAATAATAATGATAATATATTAATATGAAGCAAGGCTTAGTCAAACTAGGAATTGTTTTTGTATTTCATAATTTGACTAATCACTCATTGGACTTTGGGATTAGTCATTTTTCTTTTTATTATAGATCGTAATAATTACAGAAATAAATCCAATAATTTTAGATAACAAATAAATTAAAGAAATAAACAGTTCCATATATCATCACCTTTCGGTGTGAAGAAAACTAATTAAATAGAAAAAGCTTCACAGATTTTCCTACAATGACTAAAGCCTTGGCAATATTTTACCTTGCACTTAAATAATAACAT
>JAWXUF010000020.1:0-19002 GCA_044432865.1 bacterium
TCCTCCTAACAAGCCTAATAAATAATAGAACATATTATTATTTTAACATAACGGAAGTTAGTATTGCACAACTATAATTAATTTTTAAAAAACGGAATTTAGTTTTTCATTCAAGGTTTAGAAGAAGATATGTAAAAAAACTTGAATATGAAAAAATAATATGATAGAATGAGAAAGCCGTATTTAAAAGCTATATATTTTAATGTTTCTGTATTAAACATTACATATAGCTTTTTTTTATTTTTAGGAGGTAATTATGGACAATAAATTTGAAAGTAAATCGACATTAAGATTAATACTTGCTATGGGGTTACCACCGATATTAAGTATGCTGATACAATCTATGTATTCCATTATTGATGCATGGTATGTAGCAAAAGTAAGTGAAGAAGCATTCAATGCTGTGTCATTAGTATATCCCCTACAAACAATCATACTAAGTATTGCTGTTGGATTAGGTGTTGCTATCAACGGAGCGATTGCAAGAAGTTTAGGTAAAAAAAATAAAGATAAAGCAGAAGAATTTACTATTTTAGGAATAATGTTAACTTTCATTCATTATGCATTTATTGTAGTAATGGCTTTTATAGTAATCAATCCATTTATTAAATATAATGCAACTTCTGAAACAGCGCAAATGGCTAAGGATTACATTAATATAGTATCATATTGTTCTATTGGTATTTTATTTCATTTAACATTTGAAAAAATATTACAAGGTAATGGTAATATGATAGTTCCAACAATTGCACAAATAATCGGGTGTATTTTAAATATTATTCTAGATCATATATTTGTATTAGTTTTAGGGTATGGAGTAGTAGGAGCAGCAACAGCAACAGTAATATCCCAATGTACATCTGGTGGTATGTTAGCTTTATATGTTATTTTTAATAAGAAGTATACTGTATCTCTTAAGAAGTTAAGTTTTAGTAAAGAGAATTTAAATGAGATATATAAAGTATGTTTACCAGCAACAATAATGATGTGTTTACCATCGTTATTAACTATGGGTCTTAATTCTATATTAACAAAAATTGATACAATTTATGTTACAGTTTTAAATTTATATTTAAAAGTACAAACATTTGTTTTTATGCCTATAGTTGGATTACTTCAAGGCTTAAGACCTATAGTTGGATATTACTATGGTGCTAATAAACCGAAGAAATTAAAAGAGTCATTATCTATATCTTTTATCATTATATCAATTGTAATGGTAATAGGTGGAATCTTATTTACAGTTGTGCCATCTACATTAATTAAAATATTTTTTGATTCGCCAGAAATTATAGAACATGGAGAGAAAGCATTTAGAATTTTTGCTGTAAGTTTCATATTTGTAGGGGTTAGTTATTTGTTTAATACATTCTATGAATCGATTGGTTATGGTGTAGTTAGTTTGGTAATTAACTTATCAAGACAGTTTGTAATCACTATTATATTGACGTTGTTATTTGTTTATGTATTGGGATTTGGTGCTGTAGGTGTGTGGTACGCTATAATAATAGCAGAAATATTCACAGGGATATTAGTAGCACTTATGTTTTTACATACATATAAAAATACGAATATATTCATAGAAAAATCGCTTGATTAAGCCATTTATTTAAAAAGGGATTTATTGTGCATCTCATGCAGAACTATATCAAAATAGTTTCATTTTTTTTACAATATTATTTTGTATAAATATGACGCTAAATATGATAAAATATATATAATAAAAAAAGAAGATGGAGTTTGATATTATGTTAACAGGAAAACAAAAAAGTACATTAAGAAGCATTGCACACAATTTAAATGCTTTATTTCAAGTAGGTAAAGATGGAGTAAACGAAAATATGGTTTTTGATATTTTAAAATATCTAGATAAACATGAATTGTTAAAAGTTTCAATTCTTCAAAACTGTAACCAAGATAAAAAAGAAATTGCAGAAATATTTGAAGAGAATGAAATTGAAGTTGTCCAAATTATAGGAAAGACAGTTGTATTATACAAACAGAGTAATAATGCAATTAACCCAATTAAATTATAATGAAAAGAATTATATTAGTTGATGGTAACTCATTAATGTACCGTGCATATTATGCAACAGCATATACAGGTAATTTAATGCAAAACACAAAAGGATTATATACTAATGCTATCATTGGATTCATTAAAATGTTATCTTCTTTAACATCTCAAAAATATGATGGGATGTTAATTGCTTTTGATAAAGGAAAGAAAACATTTAGACATGATATTAATGGTGCATATAAAGATGGTAGAAGTCCAATGCCTCAAGAGTTTAGAGTTCAAATTCCTTATCTAAAGAAATTTTTAGATTTACATGGTATTGCTCAACATGAAATTGATCTATATGAAGCAGATGATATCATTGGTACAATGGCGCAAATGGCTGTTAAAGAAGGATATCATGTAGATATTTATTCTTCTGATAAAGATATGCTTCAATTAGTTGATAATGATATTACTGTTCATATGAACAAAAAAGGTATGACAGATCTAGATTCATATACTCCTACATCTTTATTTGAAAAATATGGATTAACACATAAACAAATGATAGATTTAAAAGCTTTAATGGGTGATCCTTCTGATAATTTAAAAGGTATTCCAGGAGTTGGCGAAAAAACTGCTGTTAAATTATTACAAGAGTTTGGAACTTTAGAAAATTTATTGAATAGTACTGATAAACTTAAAGGTAAACAAAAAGAAAAAGTTGAATTAGGTCGAGAAGATGCATTGATGTGTCAAACGATGTGTACTATTAAACTTGATACTCCAATTGAAGTTACATTATCTGATATTTTAAATAAAGAATATAATCAAGATGATTTAAATGATTTCTATCAAGATTTAGAATTTCATTCTTTATTAAAAAAACAAGTTAATAGAAATGTAGTTAAAGTTGATTTCACAATAATAAATACAATTGAAGAACTAAATCCTATTTTATTAGATAATTCTCATATATTATTTGAAACCTTAGGTTATAATTATCACACAGAAGAGATTATAAGTATTGGTCTTCATAATAGTTTAGGGGCATTTGTTATTAATAAAGAGTTATTAAATGAGTCATCTTTTATTAATTTCCTTGAAATAAACAATAATAAAAAGGTTTATGATATTAAAAAAACTGTTGTTTTATTAAATAGACATAATATTAAATTAAGTAATTCTATTTATGATATGCGTATTGCTTCTTATTTAGTTGATCCAAATATTAAAACCGAATCATTTAAATTAACATGTGACTATTTTGATTATAGTAATATGCCATATGAAGAAGAAGTATATGGTAAAGGTGCTAAATTAGCTGTACCTTCTACAGAAGTATTATGTGATTATATTGGAAAGAAAATGGTTGCTATTGCTACTCTTGAAGATGTTATTTTATCTAAAGTTAAAGATAACAATCAAACTTCTTTAATGAATGATATTGAAATTCCTTTATCATACGTACTTGCTAAAATGGAATCTAATGGAATTTTAGTTGATTCAAATGAATTAGATGTACAAAATGAAAGTATTAAAAAAAGAATTTACGATATAGAAACTGAAATATATCAGTTATGTGGTGAAGAGTTTAATATTAGTTCAGTTAAGCAATTAGGAGAAATGTTATTTGAAAAACTAAATCTACCAGCAACTAAAAAAACTAAGACGGGATATTCAACTGATAATTCAGTGTTAGAATATTTATATTCTCATCATCCTGTTGTTCCTTTAATCATTCAATATAGAACATTAACTAAACTTCAATCAACATATTTAGAAGGTTTGAAAAATCAATTATACCCTGATGGAAAAATACATACTATCTTTGAACAAACATTGACTACTACCGGTAGATTATCTTCAATCGAACCTAATCTACAAAACATTCCTGTTAAAACGGAAGAAGGTAGAATGATTAGAAAAGTATTTATTCCACAAGAGAACTATAAACTTATTGCTACAGATTATTCTCAAATAGAATTAAGAGTATTAGCTCATATGGCAAAAGTAAAAGGATTGATAGAGGCATTTAATAACGATGAAGATATCCATTCTAAAACTGCTAAAGAAATATTTAACAAAACAGAAATAACGTCGTTAGAAAGACAAAAAGCAAAAGCAGTTAACTTTGGAATTGTATATGGTATAAGTGCTTTTGGATTAAGTGAAAATTTAGATATTACACCTGGGGAAGCAAAACAATATATTGAATCTTATAAAAAAGTTTATCCTGAAATTGAATCATTTATGGAAGAGACTGTAGAGTTTGCTAAAGCCAATGGATATGTTACAACCATTCTAAATAGAAGACGTTATATAAATGAATTAAAAAGTCCTAACTTTCACCAAAGAGAGTTTGGTAAACGTACAGCTATGAATGCACCAATACAAGGTAGTGCTGCAGATATTATCAAACTTGCTATGGTTCATGTTGATAAAGCATTACTTGATAATGATTTAAGATGTAATATGCTAGTAACTGTACACGATGAGATTGTTTTAGAATGTCATAATGATGATATTGAAAAAGCAATTGAGATTATTAATTATGCAATGAATAACGCATTTATGTTATCAGTAAGATTACTTGCTGAAACAAATACAGGAATTAACTGGATGCAAACAAAATAGGAGTGATTTAAATGCCTGAATTACCAGAGGTAGAGACCGTAAGGCAAGTTCTAAGAACTAAAATTTTAAATAAAAAGATAACGAATGTTAAAGTTTTATATGATGGTATTATAAAAGATGATGAAGTAAGCATTTTTATTAATAAGATTACTAATCAAACAATTAACGAAATTGAGAGAAAAGGAAAGTATTTATTTTTTATGTTAGATGATTGTGTTTTAATAAGTCATTTAAGAATGGAAGGTAAATACTTCTTAAAAGATCCAAGTGATAAAGTTAATGTACATGAACATGTATTGATTACACTTGGGGATATTGAATTACGTTATCATGATGTAAGGAAATTTGGTACAATGCAAATTAGAAGTAAGGATGAACTATTTACTACAAATCCTATTCTAAAATTAGGTATGGAACCACTAACAGATGATTTTACTTATGAAAAACTAAAAAAGATTATAAGAGTAAGAAAGAAAATAAAAACTTTCTTATTAGAACAAGAACATATTTGTGGAATAGGAAATATTTATGCTGATGAAATTTGTTTCTTATCAAATCTCCATCCAGAACAAGTATTAACTAATATAACTGATGAAGATATTATGAATATTTACAATGCTACTAATACTGTTATAAAAAAAGCTGTAGCTGATGGTGGCACAACAATAAGAAGTTATACATCTAGCCTTGGTGTTACAGGTCGATTTCAATTACATTTAAATGTTCATCAAAGAGTAAATAAAGAATGTAAGAAATGTGGCACAACAATAATTAAAACTAAGGTTAGTGGAAGAGGTACATATATTTGTACTAATTGTCAGAAAATAAAATAATATTGTTTATTATCAAAAAAATGATAAAATATTATAAGGTGATTATATGAATTTAGTAATAGGTTTAACTGGTGGTATTGGAAGTGGTAAATCAACTGTCTCTGATTATATTATTAGTAAAGGTTATAAAGTAATAGACTGTGATAAAATTGCTCATGAAATATTATTTAATAAAGAGGCAATTAAACAATTAACTAGTGAATTTGGTGAATCTATATTAATTGATGGAGTTATTCAAAGGAACTTATTAGGAGATATCGTATTTAATGATAAATCAAAACTTAAAATTTTAAATGAAATACTACATCCTCTTATATATAAAGAAGTTAAGAGTAAAATAACAAGTGGAGTTACAGTATTAGACTGTCCTTTGTTATTTGAAACTAATTTTATTGAATTAGTTGATACTACTTTATTGATATACACTAATAAAGATACACAGGTTGAACGTTTAATTAAGAGAAACAATCTTACAAGAGAAGAAGCATTAAACAGAATAAGCTTACAAATGTCACTAGAATCAAAAAGAGATAAAAGTGATCACGTAATTGATAATACAAAAGGTTTATCAGAACTACATGAAAAAGTAGATGAAGTATTAATACAAATAATGAAAGGGTGATTCAAATGGCATCAATTGAAACTGCAGAAAATCAAGGGAATGAAGAACTTGTTACAAGATACTATAGAAATGATTATGATGAAGTAAAAGTTATTATTGAAAAAATAGTTAAAAGAAATGATTATGCCTTAGTTCATGTTAACGATGATTTTGGTGAATTCTTAGTAGAAGATGAAACATTTACAATTATTATAAAAGTAATGTCTATTACCCCTATTCAAACTGCGATTGATTTTTGTGTTACAAACAAAAAACTTTTTAAGAATTGTAAACATGTTATAGTAGCGTGGTACAAAGCACTAGATGAATCATTACAATTCCTTGGGAAGGGAATGAACAAAGATGGCTAATTTAGAAAAGTTAGAAGGTTTTACTGTATATTGTAGTAGTATTCTTAGTCAAGAAGATATAAATGTACTAACTTTACTATATAATCCATTAATTAAAAAAGATGCATATAATGTATATATGTTACTTTCTTCACTAGTTGAAAGAGCATCTTTAAAAAGTTTTACAGGTAAACATCAATTCTTATTCGATATGACTCTTTTAAATTCGGAAGAATTTTATGATGCAAGAATTAAATTAGAAGCAGTTGGACTTTTAAAAACTTTATATAATGATAGTAGTTATGTTTATGTACTTAAACCTCCTTTTACAGCTAAACAATTTCTAGTTGATGGAATACTAGGCACATTTTTACATGCTGAAATTGGACAAGCAAGTTTTAAACATTTATTTAAACTATTTAATGTTCCTAAGATTCCTACTGGATTTAATAACATTACAAAGAACTTTGATGATGTATTTACAACAGATGTTGAAACAATTAAAGTTGAAACAGAAGAACATATTTTAGGAAGAAATTTAAATACAGGAATTAAAGTTAAAAACTTCTCATTTAATTATGAAAAATTTATTTCTATAGTTAAATTAGTAATGGATGATAAAAAAAGAAATAGTAAAAAAATAGAAACACACTTAACAAATATTGCTTATGCCTATGGATTTGACGAAGAAAGTTTAGCGAATGTATATAGACAATCAATTGATGCTAGTGGAAATTTAGATTACGGAATGCTTAATAAAAATGCGTTAGATGAATTTCATTTCCAGTACAATAAAGGTGTTCCAAAAATGGTTCAGAAAAATGAAGATGAATTTTACAAGACGTTATCAAGTTTAACTGCAGATATGATTTTAAAGAAATACTCTAAATTTAAGCAACCTTTAGTTGATGATGTAAAAAAAATAGCTTTAATTTATCAAGAGTTTGATAGTATAGATAGAGCAGTATTAAACCTATCTATCTTAAGTGTTCTTAAACTGAAAAATGGCGATGTACCAGCATTTAATTACTTTAAAGCAGCAATTAATACTTTGATAAAAAATGAACTTACAAACTTTGATGATGCTAAAAGATATTACTTTGGAGAGATTAAATCTAATACTGATTTAGTTGATCAAATGGATAAACCTAAAAAGGTTATCGCAAAAAATTCAAAAAACCCTAAATGGTTAAATGATGCTTTAGATAATATTATGGATGGAGTTGAAACATTATAATGAATAAAATGATAAAAGATTTAATTAATGAAATGAAGCAAAATCCTTTATTAACTAATTGTAATATTAATGAAGATAATTTTAAAGAATTCTACGAGTTCCATTATCAAAACATGAATTGTAAAAACTGTACTGGTCTTGCTAACTGCGGTAATAAAAGTAAGGGATATGAACCTGTCTTGTCTTATCATAGACCAGCATACAAAATGTGTAGTTTAATGAAAAAAGAAAATAGAAGTAATGTTAAACCTCTTTTTGTAAGTGGACAATCACTGACTGCTAAATTAGAAGACTTTAATGTTTCTACTCCTGAAAGAAAGAAATGTTTAAAATGGGCAACTGACTTTGTTCAAAACTTTCATAATCAAGAAAAAGCTTTATATCTTTATGGTCCATTCGGCACAGGTAAAACTTATTTATTAAGTGCAATTGCGAATGAACTATCACAAAGAGGTATAAAAAGTATAGTAGCATTTTTCCCTGATTTATCCAGAGAACTTAAATCAAGTATAAATACTAACAATTTAGAAGAATTAGTTTTAGAATTAAAAACAATTGATTGTTTAATGTTAGATGATTTTGGTGGCGAGATGTCTAGTGGATGGTTACGCGATGAAATTATTGCGCCAATATTCCAACACCGTCTAACTGAAGGTAAACCAACATTTATTAGTTCAAATTTAGATTATAGTGAGATAGTAAATCATCTTGCATCATCTAAACTTGGTACAGATCAATTAAAGGCTGGTAGAATTGTTGAAAGAATTAAAGCTTGTACTATATTAGTAACACTTGATAAAAAAGTAAATAAATAATAAAAAAGATATCGATTAGTAATCGATATCTTTTTCTATTTTACTTAAATCCAATTTATATTTTCCGTCTACTTTTATTATTCTATCATATAAAAACATTAAATATCCAACAATAGTAAATGCTGCTGTTAGGACTAATGCCCAAATCATTACCCCACCATATCCATATTCATTCACATCAATGAAGAAATAAGCGTATTGTAATTCATCATTTGGTCCAACAATTGCTCCTCTAATTAAAGCGTAAATAAAGTAAACAGCTGGAATAGCAAGCCATGTAAGTGGATCAATTACTGAATAACTTTTTTTGCGGTCAAATATAATCCAGTCTAATACAAACATTAGAGGTACAATGTAATGAACAATTAAATTTTGTAATGTAAAAAAGTCATCTGCACTTGGATCTCCTAATAATAAGTGATATACAACTCCAGTAATTAAAATAGCAATTGTAGATGCACCTTTAATTCTTTTGATATGTTCATTATATCCGATAACTTCACCACTACAAACTTTTTTAATATTATAAATTAAAACTAGTAACATTACTATAAAGCAAAGTATGTTAGATAAATAAGTATAATATACAAATAAATGTGTGTTAAATGTACCTTCTAAAATTTCACTACTTAAAAATAAACCTATAAAACTAAATGTGATAAAAATACTACGATAAACCAGTGATGCAATTCTATTATTATTCAAAAAAATCAACTCCTTTACATCAATTGTATTCTATTAATTATTTTGTGTCAATTTAATAAACTTCTATATTCAACGATTAGTTGAATTGTGTATATGAAATTGTAAAATTTTGGAGTTGGTGTTATAATTAATTGAGGTGAAAAAATGAAAACTATAGGAAATATTATTTATTTTATTTTTGGTGGATTATTTAGTGCAATTGCTTGGTTTATAATCGGTGTTATTTTACACATTACTATCATTGGTATTCCATTTGGTAAACAATGTTTCAAATGTGCTAAATTATCATTAGCTCCATTTGGAAAAACAGTTGATCTAAATTATTCTAAGCATCCAATTGCTAATACAATTTGGGTAGTAATTTGTGGGTGGTTATTATGTTTAATGACTTTATTTTCAGGAGTTATTTTATGTATCACAATCATCGGTATTCCTTTCGGATTACAAGCATTCAAATTTGCTAAATTATCATTAGCTCCATTTGGTGCGGATATTAAAGGTTAAAATTAAATACACACTAAATATTTAGTGTGTATTTTTTATTTATAAATTGACTTATTTACTTAATAGATTTATAATATAAGAAATGCTATGAAATAGAACAATATGTAATAAATCTTTATTTAAAGCGAGTGTAGGACGGTGTAAGCTACATAATTAAAATTATTATGTTACTCTCTATGGAGCTAATCGTAATTTCTGCGTTAAAGAATAAAGAGTGCTAGACTTTCGTCTAGAACTAGGGTGGTACCACGGAAAATTTTTCGTCCTTAGAATATTATTTCTAAGGACGTTTTTTATTTTAAAGGAGAAGAAGAATATGAAAGTAACATTCCCAGACGGAAACATTAAAGAATTTGAAACATCAATGAAGGTAGTAGATATTGCTCAATCAATATCTCCATCATTAAGAAAAAAATGTATTGCAGCGAAAGTTGATGATTTATTAGTAGATTTAGAGTATGAAATTAAATCAGATGCTAAATTATTATTTTACACAAATGATTCTAAAGAAGCATTTGAAATACTAAATCATACTACTGCGCATTTATTAGCATTTGCAATTTCTGAGTTATATCCACATGCACAAATGTCAATTGGTCCTGCTATTGAAGAAGGGTTTTATTATGATTTTGATTTAGGTGATGTTAAATTAAATGATCAAGACTTAGTAACAATCGAAAAGAAAATGATGGAGTTATCAAAAAAAGATTTTCCTATTTCAAAAGAAGTTGTTAGTAAAGATACTGCATTAGGAAAATTCAAATCAGATTTTTATAAATCTGACATTATCAATTCAATTCCAACAGATGTTGTAACTGTGTATACAATGGGTAATTATAGTGAAGCTTGTCGTGGACCACATTTATCAAGTACTAATAAAACAAGATTTTTTAAATTACTAAGTGTTGCTGGGGCGTATTTTAGAGGGGATTCTAAAAACAAAATGTTAACACGTATCTATGGTACTGCATGGTTTAGTGATGATGCATTAAAAAATCATTTAAACGATTTAGAACAAAGAAAATTAAGAGATCATAGAAGAATTGGTAAGGAACAAGAATTATTCATGTTAAGTGAGTATGGACAAGGATTACCTTTCTGGTTACCAAATGGTATGGCATTAAGAAATGCTTTAATTGAATATTGGACTAAATTACATAAAGTTAATGGGTATGAGTTTGTACAAACTCCAATTATGTTAAATCAAACATTATGGGAGACATCAGGACATTGGCAAAATTATAGAGATAATATGTATACTACAGAAGTAGATGATACTTTATTTGCTGTTAAACCAATGAACTGCCCAGGTGGTATGTTAATTTATAAAAATAAAATAAGATCATATAGAGATTTCCCTTTACGTTTAGCTGAACTTGGATTAGTTCATAGACATGAAGCAAGTGGAGCGTTAAATGGTTTATTTAGAGTAAGAACATTTACTCAAGATGATGCGCATGTATTTATGACAATGGATCAAATAGAAACTGAAGTAGCAAATATTATCAAATTATATAAAGCTGTGTATGAACAATTTGATTTAAAATTCCATATCGAGTTATCTACTAGACCAGAAGAAAAATATATTGGTGAAATTACAACTTGGGATATAAGTGAAAAAGCATTAGCTCAAGCTTGTAAAAAAGCAGGATTTGATTTCATTATTAATGAAGGTGATGGAGCATTCTATGGTCCTAAACTAGACTTTAAATTAAAAGATTCTATGAATAGAATTTGGCAATGTGGTACTATCCAGTTAGATATGAACTTGCCTGAAAGATTTGATTTAACTTATGTTTCTGAAGATGGTTCAAAACAAAGACCTGTAATGGTTCATAGAGCATTATTGGGCTCAATAGAGCGATTTATTGGTATCTTAACAGAACATTACGCTGGGGCATTTCCAACATGGGTAGCACCTGTGCAAGTTAGATTAATTCCTGTAAATGCTGTTCACCATGAATATTGTGAAAAAGTAAAACAAGAATTATTAAAAGAAGATATAAGAGTTGATATTGATTTAAGAGATGAAAAACTTGGATATAAAGTTCGTGAATCTCAAGTTAAAAAAATTCCATTTGGAATTGTAATTGGTGATAATGAAGTTAATGATAAAACAATTACTTATAGAAAACACAAAGAAACAGAAACTACAAATAGTAGTCTAAAAGAATTTATAAAAGAAATTAAATCTACATATCCAAAATTTTAGAAAGGAAGGTGCATGACATATGAATATAGCTGCAATAGCAACTGCTTATGGAGTTGGGGCAATATCTATTATTAGAGTAAGTGGTCCTGACTGTATTGAATTAGTATCTAAAGTATTTAGTAGAGATTTAACAAAAGTTAAATCTCATACAATCAATTATGGAAATATCATTGATGATAATAACGTTATTGATGAGGTTATGGTTAGTGTAATGCATGCACCTAGAACTTTCACTACTGAGAACAGTGTAGAAATAAATTGTCATGGTGGGTTATATGTAACAAATAGAGTTTTAGAAACATTATTAAAAAATGGATTTAGATTAGCTGAGCCTGGTGAGTTTACAAAAAGAGCATTTCTTAACGGAAGAATTGACTTAACTCAAGCAGAAGCAATAATGGATATTATAGCCTCTGAAAATGAAACTTCATTACAGTTATCTAATAAAGCTTTAAGAAAAGAGATTACAGTATTAATCGAAAGTTTAAGAGCCAAATTAGTAAATATTATGGCTAAGATTGAAGTTCATATTGATTACCCTGAGTATGATGATGAAATTGAATTGACAAACGAATTAGTTATTCCTCATTTAAATGATGTTATTTCTGAAATGCAAAATATATATGATAGATCAAAAGTTGGTAAGACTTTAGTTGCTGGAATTAAAACTGCAATTGTTGGGAAGCCGAATGTTGGGAAGAGTAGTTTATTAAACTTCTTATTAGATGAAGATAAAGCTATAGTATCAGATGTTGCTGGTACGACTCGTGATGTTGTTGAAGGAAGTATTAATTTAGGTAATATTACATTAAAACTTATTGATACAGCTGGAATTAGAGAAAGTAATGATAATATCGAAAAGATAGGTATTACAAAATCTTATGAGATGTTAAAGCAAGCGGATTTAGTTATTTTAGTTTTAGACGCAAATAATATAACTAAAGAAGATAATGAACTATTAGAAGCAACAAGTAATTATCCTAGAGTAATAGTCGTTAATAAGAAGGATCTTAATAACAAAGTTGATATCAATGAAGATTACATATTAATATCTGCAAAAAATAAAGATGGTATTGATCTATTAGAGAAAACTATAATAGAGAAAACTAAATTAGATAATTTGAATAACACCAAATTTTTAACCAATGCTAGACAAATAGCTTTACTATCTAATGGATTAGATAGTTTGAAAAGTGCTTTAGATGCTGCTAATAATCAAACACCTATTGATATGGTTGAAATTGATATTCATCAAGCGTACGAAGCTTTAGGAGAAATTATAGGTGTAGTTAATAAAGACTCATTATTAAATGAGTTATTTAGTAAATTTTGTTTAGGGAAGTGATGATATGAAATATATTATAGCAAGTGATATTCATGGTAGTGAATATTATGCAAATGAACTTATAAAAAAATTCCATGAGTTAAAAGCGGATAAATTAATACTATTAGGAGATATCTTATATCATGGACCAAGAAATCCATTACCTAAAGATTATAATCCACAAGGTGTAGTTAAATTAATTCAATCAATTAAAAATAAAGTTTTATGGATTAAAGGTAATTGTGATTCAGAAGTGGATGAGATGATTATGGGTATGAATTTTGTTAATGATGGTGTATTAGTTATAAACAATACTAATTTCTTTTTATCACATGGACATATAAAAAATGAAGATAATAATAATCTTTCAGAAGGAGATTATTTAATTTGTGGACATACACATATAAATAAACATGAAGTAAGAAACAATATTCATTATTTAAATTGTGGTAGTGTTTCTTTACCGAAAGAAAATACTAAAAATAGTTTTTTAGTAATTGAAAATAAAGTGACTTGTTTAGATTTTGATAACAATGTTATCTTTGAGGTTGAGTATGTATAAAGTTATTTCTTTTGATTTAGATGGTACATTAGTAGATTCACTACAAGATATAGCAACTTGTATGAATGAAGTGTTAATAAAAAATAATATGCCTACACACTCTTATGAAGATTATATTGGATTCATTGGAGAAGGAGCTTATAGACTTGTACAAAAAGCAACTAATTTAAAAGATGTTGATTTATACTTTAATCAATATCAAGAATTAGCTATTGTTAAATGTACTGAGAAAGCAAAAGAGTTTCCTAATGTTACAAGTACATTATTAAAATTAAAAGAGAATTATAAAATTGCTCTTATTACAAACAAACCAATTGATCAAGGTAAAAAAATAGTAGATTTATTTTTCCCTAATATTTTTGATTATGTTTGCGGTCAAGAAGAAGGTGTAGCTAAAAAACCTGATGTAGAGCCTATGGATAAACTATTAAAATATTTTAATGTTTCTAAAGAGGAAGTTCTTTATGTTGGGGATTCTCATATTGATTATCAATTCGCAAAGAACTGCGATGTAGATGTTCTTATATTATCTTACGGGTACTCTTCTAAAGAATTTAAATTAAGTATTGAAAATGAATGCTTAATTGATAACTTTGAAGAAATATTAAAAAATTTAAAATAAAATTAGAAAAAAAGAACTTTTCAGTAATAATATATATGAGGTGATTATTATGAAAAGTTTTTTTATTTTTTATGCTGCTGTAATAGCGGCGGTATTTTGTTTAGTAAATACTAATTTGGATTCAAAGAATAATGTAATTATTTTCAATCAAAATGAAACATGTAAAGTTACAGTTAAAGGAGCAGTATCAAATGCAAATACATTTGAAGTATCAAGTTTAACGTATGTCTTTGAAGTTTTAATAATGGCACAACTTGCTTATAATGCTGATGTGTCTGGAATTGAACTTTATCAATTTGTTACAAACAATACTACTATAACTATTCCATACGGAATAATTAACATTAATACAGCAGAGGTAGAAGAACTGCAAGAACTTGCTGGGGTAGGTCCATCATATGCACAAAAAATAGTAGACTATAGAGAAATACAACTTTTTTCAAAAATTGAAGACTTAATAAATATTAGTCAAAGTATCTATACTAATAATGCGCATCGAATTACCGTATAATTTTATACATTTCATCTTATTTGGACTAATAGTGTTTGTTGTTTCTATTTCAAATTATATGTTTTCAATTGTATTGATTATCTTATTTGTATTACTATATAAACATAAACTTATTTATAAGTATTTAGTACTAATTATTGGAATTACTTTAATTATAATGATGTTAGAACCTTCTTCATTAAGCACAACAACATTTAATGGTACAATTCAAACGATTGAAGAAAGTAATTACACAAATAAATTAGTTGTTAAGACATCAAGAAATAAGGTTATTGTTTATCTTAGTAAGAATGTTGAAGTGGAAGTAGGATTTTATGGTAAATTCATTTGTAGTGAATCATCGTATGATATCCCAACATATAATGGAAGTTTTGATTATGAAGAATATTTATATAACTCTTATATTGACGGAGTGTATTTTGCTTCTCAATTTATTTTTGTTAAAAGTACTTTTACAATATCGATTGTGCAATCAACATTACAATCATATTTTAATAAATATTTATCTGGTGATACTCTTCAATACTCTTTGATGCTTATATTAGGAATTGATACATTTACTGATGAACATACTGAAGCATTATCAAGTCTAGGTATTATGCATTTATTTTGTATTAGTGGGATGCACATAAACTTCATTTTGATGTGTCTGAATTTTATATTGAAGAAGTTTGACATTAGAATTGATAAAATAGAGAAAATACAAATTATTTTCTCTTTGTTTTTATTGATAATAACAAATTTTTCTATTAGTGTAATTAGAACTGTATTAATGTTTTTAATTGCATATGTTTTTAAAAAGAAAAGTATTAAAATTAGTAGTCTTGATATTGCATCAATTAGTGCTATCTTGATATTAATATTCAGACCAAGATACATTTATCTAGTCTCATTTCAATTAACATATCTAGTTACATTCTCAATAATACTAACAAATGATTTATATAATAAAACAAGCAGTATTAAACAAATGGTATCTCAAAGTATAATTGCATTTGCTGTTACATTTCCAATAATAATCAATATTAATTATCAAATAAATTTTTTAACGATATTATATTCTTCATTTATCTCAATTCCATTTAGTTGGCTTATTATGCCTATAACTTTTATATCATCAATACTGAGGGTAGTTTTTTTCGAACCAATATTTGATTTATTCAATAGTATACTATATGATTTTAATAGAGTCGATGTATTTATTTTTGCTGTTAATAAGATGAATGTATTTCAAATATGTATATATTACTTTTTATTATTTTTAACAATTAGGAGTGTATATCTTAAACGGAAAATTGTAATATATAGTTCTTCAATGTTTGTATTTTTAGTAGTGTTAATAAATAGTACTATACTAAATAATGTTACAACAGTGACGTTTTTTAGTGTTGGACAAGGTGATAGTAGTTTAATATCTCTTGCATACAACAAAGGTAATATATTAATAGATGCCTATGGAGGTGTCAGTGATTATATAAAAACAAGAGGTATAAAAACACTTGATTATGTAATCATCACACATGCTCACGAGGACCATATGGGAGACCTAGATATTATCATTGATAATTACAACGTTAAAAATGTTGTTGGATCAATACACGACCCTGATTCACTTCAACTAGGGTTTGATACATATGTAGAAGCAGGAGATAAACTAATGTTAGATAATTTAATAATAGATTTTATTGCTCCATACGAAAGTCACTCTGATATTAATCGTGCTAGTTTAGTCTTTACAATAAATATTAATGATTACATTTTCATGTATACAGGCGATACTACTAAGGAAGTAGAAATGCAAATGATAGATAAAAAAATAGATTTAAAAGCGGACGTGTTAAAAGTGCCACATCATGGGAGTAGTACTAGTAGTTGTATTGAATTTGTTAATGCAGTTGATCCAAAATATGCAATATTTTCATATGGTGAAAGTAATAACTACGGGTTACCTAATGCAAGTGTTATTAGTAGATATAACATGTCTTTAAACTATCATACTCCAATAGATGGACATATTGAATTTTATTACAAAAAAGAATGGAATATTAGATTTTATAATTAATAAATAAATTTCAAAAATGCGTGTTTTATGATACAATGTATGTATATATAAATTGGAGGAAATAAAAATGAAAAAAGTTGAAATGATTTTAGGAAACAAAGAAGTACTTATTATTGAATTATATCCAGAACATGCACCTGGTACAGTTAAGAATTTCGTAGATTTAATTAACAAAGGTTATTATAATGGATTAACTTTCCATAGAGTAATTGAAGACTTCGTATCTCAAGGTGGTTGCCCTGATGGTACTGGTGCAGGTGGTCCTGGATATTCAATTCCATGTGAATTAATTAACAATCCATTAATTCATGAAGTAGGTTCATTATCAATGGCTCATAGAGGTATGAATACAGGTGGATCTCAATTCTTCATTTGCCATACAGCATTACCACATTTAGATGGAAGACATACTGTTTTTGGAAAAGTTATTGGTAATGTAGAAGCTGCTATTAATATGAAACAAGGCGAAACAATGGCGTCTGTAAAAGTAATCGAATAATTATGATTTATGCTGTATGTAGTACTGATCATTTTAGATTAAAAGAAGAAGGTAATAAGTTAATTGAAAAACTTAAGATAGATGATGTCTTTAAGTTTGATGCAGCTGATACTGAAGAAGGAGACTTATTACAAGAACTTTGTACATCTAGTTTATTTGGTCAAAAATGTATTGTTATAAGTCATCCTATATTTCTAAATAGTGATTATAAGTTTACATATAAACAAGATTTTATAAATTATTTTAAAAATCCAAATCCGGATATCGTATTAATATTATTAATTGATTTTATTTATGATAAAAATAATGAGTTAATTAAACTTATAGGGGATAATTGTAAAATAAAACATTTAGCAAATTTTGAAGAGAAAGATTTAAACACATTTATAAATGGTGTTGTTTCCTCAAATAATTGCAAAATAGATCAAGATGCTATTGATGAATTAATTATTAGAACAAAATCCAATACTCTATCAATAAACAATGAATTAAATAAACTAATGTTATATTGTGATGATAATACAATAAAATTTAAAGATGTTATTGAATTAGTAACTAATGACTTAGAAAAAAAATTATATGATTTAACAAAATGTTATTTTGATAAAAATCAAAAAATGTTAATGATTAATTATTATGATATAATAAGATTTAACATGACAAAATCAAAAGATCCAAATGAAAAGAAGCAAGATATTCATATGTCTATACTTCATACATTTGTTAATAAGGCTATTGATTTGTATTATGTAAAACAAATGATGGCTAAAAAATTCACCTCTGATCAAATTGCTGAGAAGATGAATGTTAAAAAAGGTGTAGCGTATTATATGACTCAAGATGCAAGGAAGATAAATGATTCTACATTAACAAAATTAATAAATAGACTTTCTAAATTAGATTATGATTTAAAAACAAGTGTAAGAGATAAGAATTTAGCAATTGAGTTATTCTTATTAGGAAAATAAAAAACCATTTCATTTTAAAATGAAATGGTTTTCTTTTATATAAAGAAAAAAGAGGTCTATGCCTCTAATTCTAAAAAGTTTTATAATCAATTATTTGATTGAATTTACAGCTGTAGATAATTTGCTTTTTTGTCTAGCAGTATAGTTTTTATGAACGATACCTTTTGATTGAGCTTTATCTAATTTTTTGTTTGCTTCATTTAAAGCTAAAACAGCAGCAGCGTAATCTTTTGCGTCAACTTTAGTATACACATTTTTGATTGCAGTTTTCATGCTTGATTTGAATGATGCATTGAATAAATTCTTTTTATCATTAGTTTTTACACGTTTAATTTGTTGTTTGATATTTGCCATTTGATTCACCTCCATATTTACTTGCATATTAATTATATCAACTTAAGGTAAAAAAAGCAAGAAAAAGAAGAGTTAATAAATAAAAACCTTGAATGAAAAACTAAATTCCGTTTTTTAAAAATTAATTATAGTTGTGCAATACTAACTTCCGTTATGTTAAAATAATAATATGTTCTATTATTTATTAGGCTTGTTAGGAGGAAG
>JAWXUF010000021.1:0-18551 GCA_044432865.1 bacterium
CATAATAATGCTCCTGCTAATAATAATAATTTTTTCATTTTAAAACTCTCCTTTATTTTCTTTTTCTAAAAATAAAAACAGGCACATAAAGTGCGCCTGTAAAAGTTTTAACTAGTTTACAAATAGCGCCTCTACTTAATTTAAGTAGGAGTGTTATAGATATTCTCTATAACCCCAAGAACTAAATTTACCAATTTAATTCTTTCGGCAATGATTACCTTTCGATCATTTCATAGGATGTCTCCTCCATGATTTACTATTTTACATTGCTACCTCTGTTTTTATTTTGTCATTATTTTATAACATATTTCTTAGTTTGTAAATACATTGTGTGAAATTTTTTATGAAAATGTTTTCTATAGATAAATGTTTTCTGATAATGAATATGATATGTATATCTCATGTTTAGTTACTTTAAAATAGTTTTCGTAATTTTCTATTATATTGTTTTCGGAAATAATTTCTACATATTCTACATTATCATTTTCTAATAATACAAAACAATTATTCATACAAGACTTTCCAATCAATTTATAAAACTTACCATTACTATATACTTTAAATCCACTACAATTTCGTATTAAACCATCTGCATATCCAATATCTAACACTCCAACTATTATGTCTTCATTAGCTTTGTATGAATAGTCATACCCAACATATTCTCCTTTTTTAACATAATTATAGTGTACTATGTTTGCTGTAATCTTTAATGCATCTTTATATATTAATTCACCTATTCTTCTACAATTACCAAATTCCATATTTTGATGCGATGATGAAAAATAATGTATATCTAAATTTAGATTATCTATTATTAATTTACTTATTTTTTCCACTTGATTTTGAATGTGTACTATTTCTTTTGTTGCATTATGTGAATATATCCCAGTTAAATTCTTTGTAATTAGTTCTCTATTTATTTCTTTTAAACCATATCTATTCATTCCCGAATTTATTGCTATTTGATATTTAATACCTGTATATTCTATATACTTAAAATCAAGTAATTTATTTATAGAAACTTGAACTTTATACTTCTTATATAAAGGTATTAAATCATAATTAAATGGCGTTATTAAGAGAATTTCCGCATTTATTATTTTCTTTCTTATTGTAATTGCATCTTCAATATTTATTACACAAAATTTATATAAATTAGTTTTTTTAATAAGTTTTAAAATAGTTATTAAACCAAACCCATATGCATCACTTTTTAATACTAAATAGTTAGTATTATTTATTTTAGATAAATTGTATTTAATTGTTTCTAATAATACTTGTTTGATAATAATCACCTATATTTATTATATGCATAAATAATATAAAAAGTCATATAAGTTAAATAAAAATAAAAAGCCATGAAATTAATCATGGCTTAATAATTAAAATTGTAACATTGCGTATTTTTTCTTACCACGTCTAATTACAATATATTTATTTTCAATTGCTAAATCTTTAGTTAATTCTAATTCTAAATTAGCTTCCTTATCTCCGTTAATACTTACAGCACCACTTTCGATAAATTGTCTTGATTCTCTTTTTGATGATGCTAATTGCAATTCAATTAAAGCATCAACTAAATTAATACTATCACTTACTGTAACTTTAAATAAATCTGAAAAACACTCTTCAATTTGTTTTGCAGTAAGAGCCTTTATATTTCCACTAAATAAAGCTTCAGATATGTTTAACGCCTCATTTAAAGCTTCCTCTCCATGAATAAATGTAGTCATTTCTTTTGCTAGAGTTTTTTGTGCTAATCTTTCATGTGGAGCTTTATTAAATTCTTCTTCTATTTTAGCTATCTCTTCTAAAGATAAGAATGTAAATTGTTTTAATCTTTTAATCACTTCACTATCAGCTGTATTAATCCAGAACTGATAAAACTCATATGCTGAAGTTTTGTTTCTATCTAACCAAACTGCTCCACCTTCAGTTTTACCGAATTTAGTACCATCTGATTTAGTAATTAAAGGAATAGTATATCCATATACTTTTGCTTCATGACCTTCTCTTTTTCTTATTAATTCAATACCAGCAGTAATATTTCCCCATTGATCTTGTCCACCAATTTGTACTGTACAATTGTTATTTACATATAAATGATGCCAGTCTAATGATTGTAGTATTTGATAAGAAAATTCAGTATATGAAATACCTGAATCTAATCTTGATTTAACAGTATCTTTGTTAATCATATAATTAACATTGAAACATTTCCCATAATCTCTTAAGAAAGTTATTAAATCAATTTTATGCATCCAATCATAGTTATTTACCATGTTTTTAAATCCAAAGATTGATTTAACTTGGTTTGTTAAAGCATTAGCATTAGCTAATGTTTCTTCTAATGTTAACATTTTTCTTTCACCTTGTTGTTTAGGATCCCCAATTAAACCTGTCCCACCACCAATTAATAAAATTGGATTATGTCCAAAATCTAAAAATCTTTTAGCTACTAAGAAAGTAACTAAATGTCCAACATGCATACTATCCCCTGTTGGGTCCATTCCTAAATATAATGATGCTTTATTTTTTTCTAAGTATTCTTCTATTGTAGCATCTGTTGTATCAAAGAATAATTCTCTTTGTTTTAATTCTTCTATTAATGTTAATTTTTTCATTTTATTTTCCTCTTTTCTATATTTAACGAAAAAAGTCCCTAGAAATCTAAGGACGAATAATCGCGGTACCACCTTAGTTCTAGAAACTCTAGCTCTTTATTCTCTTAACGCGAGTAACGTTTGTACTTTTCATACAAATGTCTATTAGATGTATTCATTTAAAAGTATATCTTAATTTTCACCAGCCATTAAGTCTCTGTAAAATACTTTTTAAATTACTATTTCTAAATAATTGACTATTTCATTGATTCTCTATAAATTACTTTATGAGGCATTACAACTTTATTATCTTCTACTTCTTCATTTCCCATGTATTTTGTTAATAATCTCATCGCTACTGCTCCAATAGCATAAACAGGATTATCTACACAAGTCATTGTTGGTCTAGATAATTTTGCATATTTTGTATTCTGGAACCCAGCAACCATAACATCTTCAGGAATTTTTTTCCCAATGTTTCTAGCAGCATTAATAAACGCAACACCAATACTATCTCTTACTGCAATCGCAGCATCAACAGGATTTTCATTAAAGAATGTTTCAAAATGTTTTGTACAAACATCTAAATCTCCACTTGTTCTAAGTATTTTAGGTTCTAAACTAGCTTCTTGCATTGCTTTAGTATAACCTATTTCCTTTTGAGTATTTGTCGTATAATTTGTTAATGTAGAAACTAAATAAATATTTTTTCTATTTTTTTCTATTAATTCTTTAGTAATATCATATGATGCTTGAACATAATCAATATACACTGAAGGATAATCATTTTCATATACTACATTACTTAATACAACAGGAATATTTGAATCTTCTAAACATTCATATACTTCTGTCATTTCTTCATTTGATAACTCATCATTTAATATTAATACACCATCAACTTGTTCTGCTGCTACAGTCCTAGCAACTTCATTTGAAGGTAAACCATCCATAGGATAAATTTTTATTGAATAATTATATTGATTTGCTATATCCATTATCCCACCAATTGTTTGAGATACAGACGCTCTTGTTATATCAGATACCATAATAGCAACTGTAGTTGTTTTACGACTTGCAAGACCCCTAGCAATAGCGTTAGGTTTATACCCTAACTCTTTAATTACAGCTAGAACTCTATCTCTTGTTTCTTTATTTACCTTTTCAGGATTATTTAAAACTCTTGAAACTGTTGCTAAAGATACCCTAGCAGCACCACTAACATCATATATTGTCGCTTTTGCCATAAATTACTCACCTACCTGTTGTTTTATTATATCATATCTTATCATTTTTTCAATTAATTATACATTAAAATGTTTTATTTTATTTGATTAATTAAATTATTTACATCTCCAGCACCCATAAATACGTACACTTTCTTTTTAATACCTATTTCTTCAAGTATTTTTTCATCAAATTTTTCAAATTTTGTTTTATTTAAGAGATTATTTTCTTCCCCAGTTTCTCTAACAGACGAGAATACATCAAGAATATATACTTCATTTGCAATTGATAAAGATGTTATAAAATCATCTATAAATGAGTCTGTTCTTGAATATGTATGTGGTTGAAACAATACAACAACTTCGTAATCATCATAATACTCTTTTAAATATTCTAATGTATTTTTTATTTCTGTTGGGTGGTGAGCATAATCATCAACAATAATAGAATTACCTTTTTTAGTTATTTCTTGTCTTCTACTTGGTAACGAAATAGTTTTTGATTTCTCTAATATGTACTCATCTGATGAATCAATTAACTTTGACAAAATGAATGCCCCAACGTAATTATATATATTATGTTTTGCTAATATCGGTAGTATTATTTCTTCTTTATTTCCATAAAAATAGATTGTTAATACAATATTACTTTTAAATTGTTTATATAAAAATTTAATATCATTATAATTTTTCATTCCAAATCTTATTTTATTAAAATGTTTTATTTTTAAACAATTAGTACAATCTCCATTTACAACTAATACTTCGCTATTATTTGCGCATCTTTGAAATGACATGATTACTTCATTAATATTATTAAAGAAATCAGGATGATCATACTCAATATTATTTATCAATAATATTTTATTTGTATAATTTAAAAAATGATTTTTATATTCGCATGCTTCTAATATTAAATAAGATGCATTTTTATTTCCTTTACCATTTCCATCTCCAGATAAGACATTTGCTTCTTTGTTTGTTATTTGAGATAAAAAAGATGTAGTTGTTGTTTTACCATGAGTTCCTGAAATAGCTATTTTTTCCATTTTAAAGAATGTTTCTATAAATATTGTATAATCTACACAGTTATTAACTAAACCTCTTATTTCATGTGTTTTATAAGCATTTCCAATTATATAAATATAATCATTATCAATCAAAATACTATCAAATGAATCTATTATAATTTCATTATTTATTTTTTTATCTGTAAAAAAAACTTTATTAAAATCACAACCACGAACTTCATGTCCTAAATCAAATAAAATATTTGATAATGAAGCCATACCAGCACCTTTTATTCCAACTAAATAATATTTCAAAGTAATCACCTAAGTAATTATATGTATAAATAATGAAATAAATAACAAAAAAAGCCGAGAAATTAATCTCGACTTTCTTTATTTTATTATCTTCTTTCTTTGATACGAGCTGCTTTAGCAGATAATGTTCTAATGTAGTGTAATTTAGCTCTACGAACTTTACCTCTTCTAGTAACTTCTAAACGATCGATAATTGGTGAATGAACTGGGAATGTTCTTTCAACACCTAATCCGTAAGAAATTTTACGAACTGTAAATGTTTCAGATACTCCTCCACCTTGACGCTTAATTACTAAACCTTCGAATAACTGAACACGTTCGTTAGTTCCCTCGATGATTTTTACGTATACTTTAACTGAATCCCCAGGTCTAAACGCAGGAACATCTTTTAAGTATTGTGCAGTAATTTCAGCAATTAATGCTTGACCTTTAGCTTTTGCCATAATCATATACCTCCTATATTATCTTCTAGAATTCTTAGTAAATATTAACCAGCGGAATAATATGCAGTTTTTCAACTCTTATATTATATCAAATGTTTATTTATAAATCAATAGAATATATTTAAAAAACTAAAGTATTTACTAAGAAATATATAATAAAGAATATCATTAATATATACATTATTATATTTACTTCTTTTGCTCTTTTTGATGCTATCATAGCTAAAGGATAAAATATAAATCCAATTGCTAATCCTGTTGCTATAGAATAAGTTAATGGCATTAGTAAAATAACTAGAAATGCTGTTATTGCTACTACATTATCTTTCCAATCTATTTCTCCTAATTGTTTTGCCATTAGTATCCCAACAAATATTAGCGCCCCAGCAGTACAGAACCCTTGTACCATAGCAAAGAATGGTGATAAAAATAACGCTAAACAAAATAATAATGCTGTTACTACGTTAGCTAGTCCCGTTTTAGCACCTGCTTCTATTCCTGATAATGATTCAATATATGCTGTTGTTGATGAAGTACCAACTAATGCACCTACTACTGTTGAAGCAGCATCAACTACTAGTGCTTTTTCACCATTTAGTATTTCGCCTTCTTCATTTAATAAACCTGCTTGATGTCCAACTGATACAATTGTACCTGTTGTATCAAAGAAATCTACAAATAGTAAACTAAATACTACAGCAACAAAACGTAAATCCCACACTCCTTCACCAAATCCATCAAATAATTCAAATAATGGTGGAGCAGAAGGCATTGATGCAAATCCATTCCATTCTATTTGTCCAAAAATAAGTCCAAGTATTGTAGTTGATACTATACCTATTAAAATAGATCCTGGAACTTTAAGTATATATAATACTATTGTTATTAATAACCCAGCAATTGCTAGTAAAACAGTTGGTGAAGTTAAATCACCTAATGCTGATACTGTTGATTCATTAAATACAATTAATCCAGATCCTTGTAACCCAACATATGCAATAAATAATCCAATTCCTGCACCAACTGCTAGTTTTAAATCTTTAGGTATTGCTTTAATTACTTTTTTTCTTATTCCTGTTAATGATAATATTAAGAATAATATCCCAGATATTAATACTCCAATTAATGCTTGTTGCCATGAATATCCTAATCCAAATATTACTGTGTAAGTAAAGAAAGCATTTAAACCCATACCAGGAGCTAATGCTATAGGTAAATTAGCAAGTAATCCCATTACTAATGTACCAAAAATCGCAGCTATTGCTGTTGCAGTAAATACAGCACCAAAATCCATTCCACCAGCACTTAACATACTAGGATTAACTCCAAGTATATATGCCATTGCTAAAAATGTTGTTAATCCCCCAACAACTTCTTTTGAAAATGTAGTTCCTCTTTCTTTTACTTTGAAAAAACTTAATACTTTATCTAATAAAGATGTTTTTTCTTTTTTTACTTCTTCCATTTTATTTCCCCTCTCTTATTTTTTAGAATTCATAGAAAACAAAAAAGACTATAAAAACATATATAGTCTATCTATGAACAAAAATAAAAAAGGTATTATTTTTATATCATAGTCTTAGATAATTGGCTCTAAGGTAGAAACTTGACCGCCGTTTAGGTCGATTATACGATATATGAATTCCAATATTAGAATATCACACCATTTAATTTGTGTATATATTTATTTTTAAGAAAGCGATTTTAATAAAAAAAGAAAACTACTTATAATAAGTAGTTTTCAATTATTAATTTGAAGTTTTGTTGTTAATCTTAAAGATTAAGCAGCAGAATTATCTTCTTCAGTTGTAGGTAATACTACAGGAGTAATTTCAGTTGATTCTTCTGAATTATCTAAGTTAGTATAAGTATAAAGCATTCCATCATAAACAACTTCTACAGAAGTTAATAATTTTTTATTTGTTTCATCTTCATATAAGAATTTAACAGTCATTAAAGATGTTTTAACTGTAGTAGTTTTTTGATCAGCTGATTCATCTTCTGGATTTACGAAGAAATAAGTTTCTTCTTCTTTATCGAAAGAGAAATATTTTGATTTAACTTCGAATTTAGTGTTTGTAGAATCTTCTTGAACAGCAGTTTCTAAAGCAGCAAATGGACTTGCATATGCTAATCCAACATAATAAGATGCAATAGTTCTATATCCAGTATCAGCATAATTTACAGAAGTAGTATTTGAATTTGTTGGTAAAGATTCACCCATAGCATATTTAGTATAAACAGTTTCCCCGTTAGAAGTACCTTTGTTGAAATAATTGAATGTAGTTTCACCAGTTACTTCATAAAAATAATTTTCGTACCCATCACCAGATGTAGAAGTATGAGATCCACTGATTAATTCGATTTTGTTTCCATCAACATTAAATTGTCCATAATAAGTATATGAATTATTTAATCTTACATCTACAGAATAGTTTGCATCGAAATCGTCCGTAGAAACTAAGTTACCCATTAAAGTATCGATTTCTTTTACACTACTTGATCCACAAGCAGTTAAGCTAGCAGCAGCAGTTACAGTTAAAGCTAATAATAATAATTTTTTCATTGTAATTCTCCTTTTATTTTTTGTATTTTAATGTACGCTTTTCAATAGCGACAAGGTATATTATACTACTTTATTTACAATTTTCAACACAATTTTACAATTTCATATAAGTTTCACATAGAAAGTGCAAAAAAAGGTAAAAAACGTGCTTTTTTTCAATTTTTATTAAATATCTAAAACGGCAATTCCTACTTCTTTGTCGAATTCTCTTGATATTTTTGTGTTATAAACTGTGATAAACATCTCACATACTATACTAATTGTAGCGTAATTAACATGTCCACCAATACAATTATTGTTTTTATCAGATAATGATGCATGTAAATGAATTGCTGTTTTGTTATCTCTTAATGACATATTACCGTCTAAAGATAATAACTCATATTCTTCTTTATATTCTATATTATTATATTTAATTTCGTTATCTTCTAAATAAGCATAACCTAAAGAAATATCTGTTACAGCTCCGATAGCATTAATTTTACAAAATTTATTATCTACTTGATTATGGAAATTTGTTAGGGCGGTAATTAAGTTATCACCTTTTTTTAATAACACTACATAATCATTATCAGTTAGTTGTTTTATCTTCATATTCTTTAATCCATTCTTTTTGTAATTTAGTTAGTTCTATATCTTTTAATAAATCAGGTCTTTTAGAATATGTAGTAATAAATGACATTTTCTCTTTCCATTCATTAATTAACTTGTGATTACCATTTAATAAAACTTCTGGTACTTCTAAGTTATTATATACTGCTGGTTTAGTATAATTAGGATGTTCTAATAAACCATTAGAGAAAGAATCATTTAAATGAGATTCTTCATTAATTACACCGTCTAATAATCTAATAATAGAATCTGTTATTAACATAGCAGGAATTTCTCCACCTGTTAATACATAATCTCCAACTGAAACTTCTTGATCAACTAATGTCATAATTCTTTCATCAAAACCTTCATAATGACCACATAAAATAATAATATGTTCATCTTTAGAAAATTCATAAGCAAGTTTTTGATTATATACAACTCCTTTTGGAGTAGTAAGAATAGTTTTAGATTTATCTGACTTAATACTATTTAAACAATCAAATACAGGCTGACAAGATATAACCATACCTTGTCCACCACCATAAGGAGTATCATCAACTTTCTTATGTTTATTTGTTGTATAATCTCTTAAATCAATTATATTAATAACAACACTATCATTATTAATAGCTCTTTTAATAATAGATTCTGAAACAAACCCACTAAACATATTAGGGAATAATGTAACAATATCGATTATCATAATAAACCTTCAATCGGTTTAATAATAATTTTATCACCAGTTAATTCAGTAAATTCATTAATAAAAGGAATTAGTTTTGTTTTTTCTTCTACAATTAAAACTAAATAGAATCCTTGAGGATACTCCCTAACATCTTCTACATTACTAATAAATTTATCGTCTACATAACATGGTAAACCAATAACATCTTTAATATAAAATTCATCTTTTGATAATTTAGGTAAATTAACTTCTTCTACATAAATATCAACATTTTTAATATTTTCAACTTCTGTTAAAGAATTGAACTTATCAAATTTAACTATTCTTTTATCATCAGTACCTTTAATACCTTCGATTTTAAGTTCAATTAATTCATCATTTAATTTAATATATAAAGAATGTTTGAAATTCTTTTTAATACAATCACTTTCACTTTTAACTTTAAGCTCTCCTTTAATACCGAAAGCTGTAGTTATTCTTCCTACTTTAATTAGTTCCATTTATTTCACCTCTTTTAGTTCTTTATCTAATATTGATAATAAATATAATTCAATTGGTTTATCAGTAATAGTTTGTACATACTGTTTGTACTGATTTAATTGATCAATATATTCATTATGATTTGTATTCTTTAATTTATAATCAATAATATAAACTTTATCATTAGTAATAAGAAGTAAATCTATAATACCATGAAAACTTTCATTATTATGTTCATAAATAAATTCTAGTTCTTGATAAAACTTTCCATCTTTATTATTTTTAAATAAATCTAAATTTAAAATACCTTTAATTGTATCTTCTTCTAATTTATTTAAATTAAACTCACTATAATCTGGATTGTTTAAATCAATAGTTTCTAAAATAGCATGCATTCTTAATCCTAATGCAATATTACGTCTTAGATTTTCATCTAATACTTTATCTAACTCTTTTGATATTTTATGTTTATTAATTAATTTAGCATTACTTTCTAAATCATTAATTAAAATATTTTTCTTTTTAATATAAGTTTTATAATCTTTACTTCTTTGTACAATATAATCTTTACTAATATTATCTAATGATACATTAGTAATACGATTATATATTTTATCAATATTAAAATATATAAATTGTTTAAAGTTATTCATTAAAGAAATATCTACTTCTTTATCGTTCTCAAACGACTCACAAACAAAGAACATTTTTTCTCTTGCTCTTGTTAAAGCAACATAAAACAATCTTATTTTTTCACTAATATCTTCTTTTTTATAATTATCAATAACTAAATTTTTAACAAAATTCGTTTTCATACCGTCATTGAAATATGGCGTAACAATACCATATTTTTCATTGTAAGAAATTAAATCATTTAATTCAAAAGTATTAAACTTCTTATGAAGACCTGGTAAAAAGATAAAAGGGAATTCTAATCCTTTTGATTTATGAATAGTCATAATCTTAACACCGATATTAGATGTAGCACCACTTACTTTTAAAGCATAGTCATTAGATAGAATATCTTTAAAATAAGTATTAATCATATGAATATCATATCCTGATGATGATAAGTTATCAATAATATCATGAAGATATTCTAAATGATATAAACTATTTTTAATATTATCTAATTTAATAATTCTTTCATAAATATTAAACTTTTCAATTAATTCATAATAAATCGCAAGAGGACTAATACTATTAATTTTATATTTAATATCTAAAATAGTATTACTAATAAATGTATCATTACAATCATTAATAATATCTTTTAGTAAATCATTATCATCATTATCAGTAATAAAACTTCTAGAAATACTAGCATAACTAAATTTATATTCATTACTTTTTTCATAAGAAACAACTAAATTTAAAAAATTAGAAATAACTTTTAAAATAACACTTGAAGTTAAAATCTCTTCTTTAAATACTGTAACAGGAATTTGAAGATGTGATAATACACTTCTAAATAAATCAAAAGAACTTCCTCTATCAATTAAAATAGCAAAATCATTATAATCACAATTTCTTAATTTATTATCTTTACCAAGTACTTGTACATTATTACTTACATATTCATTTATTTTATTAGCAATAATAAACGCTTCATATTCATCATTAGAATAATCTTCTTTTGTATAAGTTAAAAATTCCATATTATAAAATTTAGAACTACTACTATCATAATTACCATTTCCAGCAACCATAAAATGCCCATCACGGTATTTTGCAGCACCATACTCCTGTGTCATTAAGTCTTCAAATAATAAATTAATATCATCTAGTACTTGGACTCTTGATCTAAAATTTTTCAATAAATCTATTCTAGTACCACCTTCATTTTTACCATAAGATAAAAATTTAGATTCAAAATTTTTTGGATTTGCATTTCTAAAACGATAAATTGATTGTTTAATATCTCCAACACAATAAATATTATTATTTGAAATTGCTGTAATAAATTCTTCTTGTAAGTCAGATGTATCTTGATATTCATCTACTAATATTTCTTTAAATTTAGATTTCATATCTTTTTTAACAAGATCAAAATCTTTAACTAACCTTAATGCTAATTTAGCAATATCATTAAATTCATATAAATCTCTTTCAAATTTAAATTTATTAATTTTATTATCAAACTTTAATAAAATATCAATTAAAACTTCATTATAAGAAATAGTTTCAATTAAACTATTATTTAATTCTGATTCATCTAAATAGATTAATTTAGAAATTAAAGTCTTAGCTTTTCCTTTTAGAGATTCATTAATAGCTTTAGCATCTTCATCTGGTTTAGATGCCATTCTTGGAAATTTGAATGAAGAAAAGAAAATTTTAATATCATCATAAGATTGTCTTTCACTACTAAAAGTTAATAATTCAGATAAATCTTTATTCATTTTATCATATCCATAACCCATTAATTCTGAAGTTAAATGATGAATACTTTTTAATTCTTTATTTAATAAAATAGTATATTCACTAATTAAATTAATTCTAGATTGTTCATTCATATTATTTTCAATATAACTATTTAAATAATCTCTTTTTAAATATTTTAAATCTAAACTAGAATTAATATTTAAAATAATTTCTTTAATAACTCTATCATTTTTAAAAGTAAATTTATTCATAAAATCAATAAATTTAGGATTTTTGTTTTTATATAATTCTTCGAATAATTCATTCAATAAATTTTCTTTATATAAAATCATCATACTACTATCAGCAATACTTATATTTCTTTTAACATTAACTAAATAATGATATTTCTTAACAACACTTAAATTAAAAGAATCAAATGTAGTAATGTATGCTTGGTCTAATAAATCTAATTGATCGAATAATTCTTCTTCAATTATTTTATTTCTAACACGTTCTTTCATTTCAGCTGCTGCTGCTTCAGTAAATGTTAAAACTAATAATTCATCAATATTCATTTTAGCTAAATGTTTTGTAATTCTAGTAGTTAATACAGCTGTCTTACCACTTCCCGCACCAGCAGAAACTAAAATATTTTGTCCAAACTCTTCAATTGCTTTTAATTGTTCATCAGTCCATGCCATTACTATCATCTCCTTTCTTTAAAAAATTGTTTTTATCTAATTTAACTTTATCTTGATGCTTTAAAAAACAAATACTTTCATATTTACAATAAGTACAAGATTTATTATCATTACCAATAACTTTAGGATTAATATCAAATTTTAATTGTTCAATATTATCAAATGCATTTTCAATTAAATTTTCAACTAAATCAGCTAACTCATCAAATTCATCAGTAGTCATTACTTTCGAATATCTTGATAATTCAGTACCTGCTGCATTAGTTTTTAATCCACTAATCATTTCACTATTTTGATAAGTTGGATCAAGTAAATCTAAATGATCTTCTCCTACTATATAACCTTTTAATTTTAATCCTTCTTTTAATTGTTCTTCTACACTCTTTTTACTATCGTATTTAGGAGGACTATTTAATATTTGTTGTAGAAACATTCCTAATACAATTGGATTTTTAAATGAAGTGCTTTTCTTTAACATATATGCATAAATAGGTAATTGTAAATTAAATCCATCAACAACATTATCTAATGTAGAATAAACATTACCAGTTTTATAATCAATTACAGCTAAATAAGTTTTATCATTAACTTCTTTATAAATAACTTTATCTACAAGTCCAACAAATTCTCTTTTAAATACTTTTTCAGTTTCATATTCAACTTTTTCCTCAGGCTTTTCATTTGTTAAAAAAGTTAAAGAATTCATATGTTTAATTATAGGAAGAGTATCAATAAACTCTTTTGATAATTTATCATAGAAAAATAATTCTTGATTAGTAGTATATTTACTTCTATTATTATTAATTTCTTCTAGGTAATCATAACCTTCATTATTTATATTTTCTAAAATTTCATGAAAGACAGTACCAGTTATATTAGCAAAGTTAGTATTATCAACTTTAATTTTTAACACTCTTTCTAAATAGAAAGCAAAACTACATTTATAATAAGTAGATAAAGATGTATAAGATAATTTAATTTTGTTATCTAATTTTTCTTTTATAAGACTTAAATCAACTTTAGTATATTTATTGTTATATGATTTAAAATCATTCTCAATCAAATGATAATAATTATTTAAATAATCATCAAATACATCATATTTAATAAATTCTTCTAAACTACAACTAGCTTTAAGTTTTGCATTTAAATTAGAGTATTCATTCTTATTTTCATAAGTAATAACATTCATATCTAAAATTTGAATTAATCTAGATGGCATTACTTCTTTTGATTTAGTTGATTCCTTAAATGAAATAAAGATATTTTCAATATTAAATAATTTAATTTTAATACATTCTAAATCTAATTTAATTTTTGATAATGTAGTATCTAAATTTAATTGTGATGTAATATTATCAGATAAATATTGATCATCTTTAAATTCTTTAGGAAGAGTTTTATTATTTAAATTAAGTACAAACACATAATTATCTTTAAATTCATAATTATAGAAATCTACAATTTCTAATGCATTATCATAACGTAATTCATCAAACTTCATTTTTTCAAATTCATATAAAAATACATCTGTTAAATCAGTATTAACATTTGTTTGATTATTAATTAGATTCACTATTTTCTTAACAATATCATTATTTGAATATTTTTCTTTTAGTAAATCAATAACTTCAATTACATTTTTATTTTCATTATATAAATTTAAAAAATGATTAACAATAGAACTTGAAAGAATAGAATCATTCTTTTTGAAATTTATTTTAATATTATAAAATAAACTATATCTCCTTAATAAATGGATATAACTTGAATCAATATTTGTTAATTTAATATCATTTAAAGAAACTCCTTTTTCAACTAAAGAAATAATTTTTTTAAATGTATTATCAACTTCTTCTTCAATACTATGATATTTAATAACATCTAATTTTTTCGGTTCATATGAAATATTTATAATTTCTACATTAGTATATTTCTTAACCTCATTAATTAATAACATATCATTATTAGATAGTAAATATCCCATAACAACAACATTATGTCTTTTCAAATAAAAAGGGAAAAGATTATCAAAAGTTAATAAATTATTTTTAATTAATTCATTTTTTAATTTTCTTAAACGATCTAAATTTTCATGCGCTACTTCATTATCAACATAATAAATATTAGATAACAAACTACAAGCAACACTATATTTTACGTTTAAATAATCACGAGTAAAAAGTTTAGCTTCAGTTTCTATTTTAAAAAATAATCTTTCTTTTAGTTGTTCTAATGTAATATAAAAATCTTCATTAATTTTATTTTCCTTATATAATTCATTTAGTCTTTTTTTCTTAAAATCATCTGGACAAATAATTATTGTATTCATAGTATCATCTCCTTTAGTAATTATATCATAATATTATAAAATTTAATTAGTAATTTTGATATTTTATGTAATAATATATATAAAGGGGAAATGATAATTATGAAAAAGATATTTTGTTTGTTTAGTATATTTATTTTAACAGGTTGTTTCGTACAAGGATATTGGGAAATAGAAGACTTACCTTATACAGGTCCATACTTAGAAAGTCATTACTTTGATATTGAAGATTTAGAGATTGATGGTCTAGGTACAGGTAAAGCATTTGAAGTTACACTTAATTATGTTACAGATGGAGATACAGCAAGATTTCACACTCCATATGATAGTATATATACTTCTTCTTTTAGATTTTTTAATATCGATACAAAAGAAGCTACTACTACAAAAGAAGAGTGGGGGTTCCCAGGAACAGAATATACAAAAAAGATGTTAGAAAATGCATATTCAATTGTTTTACAAACAGATAATAATGATGCTGTAACAGATAACTATAATAGGGGATTAGTTTGGGTGTGGATTCAAGATAATGAAAATTCTAATTACGAATTACTAAACTATAAATTATTACAACAAGGACTTGCTACCGTAAGATATACATATGGAGCAGGTGAAGATATGTATTATAATGATATTTCATATTTAGATTACTTATATGAGGCTGAAGATTATGGGGTAAAAAATAATCTAGGAATGTATTCTAATTTACTAGATCCATATTGGGATTATGAAAATAATACAGTATTATAAAAAAAATAATACCTAAACATAAAGTTTAGGTATTTTATTTATTAATTTATAAATTCATTACATTTGTTAATTAATGAAGAAAGTGTTGATGAAGATAAAGGACTACTATAATTAAGAGTTTCTAAAGTAGGTAAAATATAATCTTCACCTTTCATTATAATATCATAATCTAATTTAGCTTGATCAAAGTCATCTATTGCTACAAAGAATAATTCCATACTTGGAATAATAGAAATTCCATAAGAAATGTAATAACCTGTTGCATATCTTGCTGTTGCAGCCCAATATTCATCTGAATCTCTCATAAATGATTCAACACCATAATCAGCGTAGATATTTGCCATTGTACTACTAATGTGTGATGCTGATAAATTTGTTTTATTATAAATTTCATATTCAAAGTCTGATACAATTAAAGAGGCAAGTACAACTGACAATCCACCGTATAGTTCAGTTACAGCATGAGCATAGTATCCCTTGTTAGTAGAATTATTATTGTACATATAAGCAGTAAGTAACATTTCATTTGATTGAGCTTGAAATTCTGCTAAACAAACATTGTCATAACTTCCATCTTTATAATCTTCTTGAGCTGCCATATAATGTCCAACTTCATGAACAACTGTATTTAAACTACTATAATATCCAGAACCAAAATATGCTAATGTAAAATTTTGCGACATTGTTTTTTGGCAGTATGCAGCATCAAATGAATCTTCATCACCAAAATAATATTCTCCATTATCCCAAAAATAATTGTAATTAGATAGATAATCTCCACCCATTTCAGTTGCTAAAGATTTAAATTCATCTTCTTGTCCCCAAAATGACCCATTTGATAGAGTTTCAAATTTAGAAGTTTCTTCACTTGATAAATTAAGATTATCTAAACTTTCTTTTAAAGAAATAATTGTTTGACCAATATTTTGTTTACTATAAGTTCTAATATCAGATAAATCACTATATTCATATTCTCTTCTTAAAGAATACTCATACATATACTCAATATAATTTGTATATCCTAGTTTAGTGGCTATTTTATTTTCTACTTCTACTTTTTCAACTAATTTAGCTGCTAAAGCATCATAATCTTTCGTAGTAACACTTAATAAAACATTGTATTCTATTTCAATAGTAGATAATTTTTGTTCTAATTCATAATATTCTGCATCATATAATGTATCTCTATCAGTAAGAATAGAATAATCAGCTGTATCCCAATCAGGGAAGAAAGTATAAACAAATTTTGATTTAGTAAATGCTATTAAATATTCAAATCTTTTTTCATCTAATTTTAATAGTAACGTTTTAATATTAGAAAAGTCAGCTGCTATTTCAGTATTGTTAGGGAAACAATTTGAATAAGCATAAATTAATGCATACTGTTCTTGAACAAATAAAAACTCTTCAAAAAATGAATTGAAATATAAAAGCATCATTGTTGCATTCGAATCAGCCTCAATAAAACCTTCTAATTTCTCAAGTTTATTTTCTATTCTATCATAGTCTTCAGTAGTAAATACAAATTTATTACTTCTAGTACCATGGTTCATATTTTCAAATAAACTGTCATATTTATCCGTTGTACCTTTCGTAACTGAAGCAGGTAAATCACACGCTGTTAATGAAAATGCTGTTGCTACAACACCAATTAATAATAATAACTTTTTCATAAAATCAACTCCTTGTATTTATTATGTCACAATATGAGGAAAAATACAACAATTCACTTGTCAAGATAAAATACTTGACACTTCATTTATGTTAGTATATAATACACTTATATTAAATATATGGAGGAAATTAAAATGGCTGTTAAATTAAGATTACAAAGAGTAGGAACTCATAAAAATCCACAATACCGTGTTATTGCTACTGAAGCAAAAAGCCCAAGAGATGGTAGATTCATCGAAATCATTGGTACTTACAATCCAGTTGCTAACCCAGCAATCGTTAAAATCAACGAAGAAAAAGCTTTAAAATGGTTATCAAATGGTGCTCAACCAACTGATACTGTAAAAAACATTCTTTCTAAACAAGGAATCGTTGCTAAATTCGCTGCTTCAAAAAAATAATTAAATAAAGAGGTGTAGTAAATGGTTAATTATGAAAATTTAATTAAATCAATAGTTTCACCGTTAATCATTTTTGCGGATGATCTTAGAGTAGATTCAAGCACTGATGGAGATATGCTAGTTTTAGATATTTTTGTTAAACAAGAAGATTTAGGACGTGTTATCGGTCGTAATGGTAAAATTGCTGGTGCGATTAGAACTTTAATGTATGCTTCTTCTACTAAAGAAGGAAAAAAAATAAGAGTTAATATTAACTCATTATAAAAAAAGGATTAGGTTAAATTGAAGTGAACCCAATTTTTTGGACAATTTAATAAAAAGTTTAATTAGAGGAATGAATTCTATATTCTATAGGAGTCATTCCTTTTAATTTTTCTTTAATTCTAAAATTATTATAATAATAA
>JAWXUF010000022.1:0-18274 GCA_044432865.1 bacterium
AGATAATACTTCTTAAAATACAAAACAGTAAATTCCATTGTAGTATTGCGGAATTTACTGTTTCATTTTATAATACTAATTTTAATTTTTAAAAAACGGAATTTAGTTTTTCATTCAAGGCATTTTAAAAGTTTTTTTCTTAAAATGCAAAAATCATGTTTTATTAATTAATTTTATAATGTAAATATCCTTACTTTTTTATACAAAATATTCTTTTTTAAACTGCATATAGAAGTCTACTAAGAAGTTATGACGTTCTAATGCAATACTTTTTGCTTCTTTTGTATTTAGCAAATCATATAAATGTAATAACTTTTCATCAAAGTGTTCTAAAGAATTTAACATTGTTCTTCCTTTAGCACCACCATATTGGAATGTTCTTCCGATACCTACAGCACCAAGAGCATCTATTCTATCAGCATCTTGTACTATTTTTCCTTCTAATGTCAATTCTTGTTTTTCTTCTTTGTTTTTTGAAAATGACATTTTATTAATAATATCGCAAATATGATCAGACCTTTCTTTTTCAATATCTAATGTAGATAAGTAAATTCTTGCCTTAACACAATCACCATTATAATTTTTTGTTATTTTAGGATCATCAATATCGTGTAATATCAAAGCTAAATTAACTACTAAATGATCACATTCGATTTTTTCTACTATTTTACTTCCTATATTAAATACTCTTTTAATATGTTCAATATCATGTCCTGTTGCATCATCTTTTAATATATCATTTACAAATTTAAATGTTTGTTTTATTAATTGTTCCATTTTATTCTCCATTTTATTTTAAAAAGAAGTTTTTATAATGAACTTCATCATCACATTCTACTGTTAAGTTTAATCCGAAATTTTTACCAATAAATTTTAAATATAATTGATAAACATCAGGATATGTACCTTCCATTTGACAACATGTCCACTCTTCACCATTATCATCTAATATTTTAATATCAGTAATATCTTTTTCTTTATTTAATACAGGTAAAATAAATTCAAATCCAGTTTTTAATAACTCAATTTTAGAATAATCTATATCTAATAATTTATATGTATCAACAAACGCTTTAATATTCATAGTAGTATAAGCAATCCCTCTTGTTCTTAATAATTCTTTTCTCATACTTCCATCAGCAGCAATTTGTTGTACTAATCTAGATGTTAATTCATCTAACATATCATTTTTAATATCTTTTAACTCTTCAGTAAAGAAAGCTAATTGTGTTCTTATTAATGAATACATTGTCCCATGGTTATTTGGTGCAGTTCTTTCTTTAACACCAAAACTACTTGTATTTAACCAATTTAAAAATTGACTAACCCATTTTTGCATTGGTTTATATAATTCATCTTCAATCATTCCATCATTATATAAATGTTTTAAAATTACTAATCCATATCCCATATGACTTCCAAAATCAATTATTCCAGACCCTCTACCTTTTGAATGTTTAGGATCTCCCATAATTAATTGTGCATAAAATAAATTTGGTAACATCATTGTTTCTTCATTAATAAAGAAATGTAATAAATGTTTTTTAATTAATTCATAATATTTTTTATCATTTGTTAAATAATAAGCTAATCCAGCAAGATTAGTAATCATACCAACTCTTCTTAAAGCACCTTTTGCCCATCCAATTGCATTTGGATTACCTACACCATCTTTTCTAATATAAGGTAAACCATCTGGTGTATCAGGATTTGGATGATGATACATACCAATACTAAAATATTGATGTACATCTAATTCTTCAACAAAGTTTGGTCTATCAAATGTTACAGATTGTAATGGATATGTAAAAATCTCTTCAATTATTACTTCCATTTCTTTTACTTCTTCATTTGTTAAATTCCCTTTAATTCTTTCTAAATCTTTTTTGTCGAATGTAAAGAAATTTTGATTAAAATCATTACAATACTTTTTAAATAAATTATTAATTTCCATTTTTCTTTCTCCTTTAGCTTATAGCAGTTATATAATTTCCAATTGATTCATTTAAATCAGGTAGTGTTTCATCAGTATATCTTATTATACTTGTTGATAACTTTTGTTCCATTTTAGCATGTTGATCCCACCCAACAGTTTTAATTGTTGAATAATATTCTAATGAATCATATTTATATAAGTTGTAATCATTATCAACATATATAGTTATTTTAATCTCAGTAAAATCAGGTAGTGTTTTTAACCCACCTACTTCTTTCATCTGAATTTTCATAGCTTCATTTGATTTAGATAAATCAAGATCATACTCAAACATATGTAAGTTATTTTCATACCCAACATATTTTGTAGATAAAATTGTTTCATCATTCATTAAATATCCAGCAAAATTCATATCAGTATAATCAATACCATACACATTTAAATATTCATTTTCTTCAACTGTTTTTGAGGGAGTACTACTAGAACTTCCTTTTGTATTATGATTATAAGAAACATAATCATTTTTAAATACAGCTTGATGAACAAATTTAACCGCCCATGATTCACTATACAAATGAGCATATACATAATCTTCAAATACATATACATTATTTGAAATATTTTGTGTAACATTAACTGTACTATTAGCAAATGACGTACCACTTGTACTTTTTAAATAATTATATTCATTTCCTAAGTTTTGTGAGGTAATACTAATAATTTCATTTGCAGTTGCTAACTTTTCAACTCCAACTTCAAAGTTTCCTGTATATGAATAGTCATTTAAAGTTATTAATGCTTCTAATGTAAAAGTTGCATCTTCTAAATCTCTAACTATACTAACTATTCCATCATTTACTGCAGCTACTTCTTCATCACTAACACTCCACACTAATGATACATCTTCATAATTAGTTAATACACTAAAATTTTTGTTTGTAGTTTTAGGTAAAGAACTTTCTAAATAATCTACAATAGCATAAACAAGTTCTTCATCAGATAAGTCATCATCTAATTCAGGATTATCAAGATCAGGCAATGTATCAGAAGGTCCTGAACCCTCAGGGATTTCAGGTAATAAAAAATCAGATTCTGAATCAAAACATCCAGTTAATGTTAATGCACTCATACAAGATAATAAAAATAAAAATTTTCTCTTCATTAAAAATTCTCCTTATTACATTTTCTTTTTTAAACATTACAATATTTTTAGTATATCACTTTTTCAAATAAAAAAAAAGACTTAAGACATTTGCCTTAAGTCAGATTAATTAATTATTAGTAGCATTTGATACTTATCATTAATAATTTTAAATCAAAATAATTATTGTACTTGTACTTGAACTTGTCCTTCTACACGATATTCCTCAGTAGCATTTACAAAATCACAATTACTATAATTTATTTGTGGAATATTATCTCCATAAGAACTTGATAAACTTACAACCATAGCAGCCTCACTATTAACGAATTTCACATCAGAAACAGTTACTTTTGCTGTATGAGTAGCTGTTATACTACCTGATGTCCATCTTTCGTCTTTTGAATAATAATCAGTAAATACACAACCTTCAATAGTAACTACAGCATCATTAGACGATCTAACACCATCACCAACACATCCATCTAAAGGATTATGTGTAAATGTTGAATTTGTTATTTTAGCAGTACCACCTTTTACAACTACGTTCATATAAGTAAAACCAGATATAGAACAATTATTTAATGTTAAATCTCCTGAAGAAGTAATACCACCACTCCATTTTACATTTGTTGTATCTTCAAAACTTACATTGTCAAATAATGCAGTTACACCTTCAGATACTACGATAAATGTATTATCACTATAAGTACCAGACGCTTTTTCAAAAACAACTTCATTAATTCCATAAACTTCTAAATCATTTTCTACTTCAAAATTTCCTGTAAAAGTATATACTCCACTAGCAAAATAGAATGTACCTTTTGGGTTACTTAAGAAATCTTCAAATGAGATAGCTTCATTTTTGTAACCTTTACCATCTTTTGTTGAATAATATACATCACCTGTAGATAAAGATACATATTCAAAATCTGAATTAGCTGTTAAATCAGCTGGAGTTTTATCAATTGATACATTTCCTAAATCATTTTCTACTACTAATTCAGTAATTTCTTTAGCATTTTCTACTACTACTTGTTGTGTAACATCATCAGATACTGTTAATTTATTAATTACAGTAGTTTCTGAAGTTACAAGTACTAATTCATTTTCTGAATTTTTTACTGTAACATTTAATGAAGCTTTTGTATCTAATACAATTTTCCCACCATAAACATTAACATCTACATTTACTGTACTTTCATTTACAAAATAAAACTCTTTAGCATTTACTTCCATTGTATAAGAAGCTGTACGTATAGCTTGAGTTCCAAAAGTACAATTAGCATATACAACCGCATTTGTGTTATCAACATCTAAATTAATAATACTTCCATTTTCAATTTCAACACTTGTTTCATCATCACCAGTTACTTTTAAATTATTTACAGTATATCCACCTAAATCAACATAAGCACTTTTGTTAATATCTAAATCAGTAATATCACTTTTTAATATAAAATATTCAAATGTACTATATTTATCAAAATCATCTTGTGAATTAATTTCAATAAAATTATCTTGAATCATTTCAACTTCAAAGTCAAATTTTAAGTTAGATAATTGTGATGCATTTGATAATCCACTTTTAATTGCAATTGATAATTCAATTGACGGATTATCTTCTGGTTTAATTTCTGTTACCCAAGATGTTGTACCTCTTGAATCATTAAATTCAACAACATCGTTATCCGCAGTTATTACTAAATGATTAAAGATATCTTCATTTCCACCAGTAACATCAAAAATAAATCGATATGCTGTATTAATAGTACTTTTATTATTAATATCTACCGTATAATCATATTCCGTCCCAGCAGCAACATTTTCTAAAAATATTCTATTAACATCTGCACCGTCTTTTGATAAATTTAAATTAAAATTTACCTGTCCTGTTGAAATACTATTGTTTGTGTATCCCGAACTACTTGTAAAAGCCGCAAAACTTACTCCTATAATCATTGTTAAACAAAATACAACTGTAAACAATGAACTAATTAAATTCTTTTTCATATTTTCCCCCTGTAAACTTTTATTTAAAACACGATCCCTTTCTACTATCAACTCCTTAAATGATTTTTAATTACTTATTTGATTCTATTCTAAAATCAAACAATATTTCTGTAGATTGATAAATGTTACTTGTACTTTTTAACGAAAAAATTAAATCATATGTTATAACACTACAATCAGTAGACATCCAGTTTGATGCACCCCTATATCCAGAAAATGGAATAGATTTATCATCAAAAGTAATTTCTAAATATTGTAGAATATCATATTCAGTAAACACATCAAATACAATTCTATATTCAAGTCCTTCTTCATTGTAATTTTCTAATTTCAATTTATATACAGGACTTTCATTAGAACTTAGTATTATGTCATTGATTTCATTAATCTCATTTCCTGAGTTATCATATAATGTAATATTTGGACTATCTAGTACTTCATATACATATACCGTTTCTTTTGATACTTCTACAATTAATAAAATTGTTAATACAACTATTAATGTTAGTACAACAACTCTACAAAGCGTAACTCCGATTTCTCTTATCATTGTTCCCTCCTTGTTAAATACATTTTCCTAATTTTAGTTATTTCAGAAATCATTAATAACGAACTAGGTATTATTATTAATGTTACAATAAATGGTAAACTAGTAACTACATTAAATACATTACCTAAGAAAATACTACTATGTATTACTTTACCGTATATTATACTTTCCGATGCTACAAGATATTCAAGAGAATCTGAATTATCACCTTTTGTTGTTATAAAATATTCATCACCGTCATACACCACATCAACAATCCTATGTGTTATTACATGACCAATCATATTTCCTGAATTCATTTCAAATGTAATTACATCACCTATTTTTAATTGATTATAAAAATCATTTTTTATGTTTCTTTCTACAATTATTATTTCACCAACTGAAATAGAATCTATTTCATATTCATCAACTTCAGCATCCATAGACTCAGTAGCAATTTGATAAAATAAATATTTATTTGTTATACCATCAGGAGTAGTTACAAATGACATAAAAAACATAATTGATATAACAAGAAACAACATTAACATCTTTAATACAAATCTAACTTTCATGCCTTCTCCTTTCCCATTTATAATATAATTATACGTACAACATATTACTTTTCAATTTGAATCGTAAGACAAATAACGACTTATTTAAAGCATTTATTCTTTTTATATATTAAATGTTACAAAATAAAAAAGGATATTTAGATTATTCTAAATATCCTTTTGTCTATACTGTATATAATAAATCATTTAATTTTAAATCTTTATTTAATAATGAAATAAATTCTACTAATAATTTTATAGCATTATTAAATCATTTTTATCAACCATTTCTACTGAAGAGTGCATATATCTTAAAGGAATACTTACTAAACATACAGGTACTCCTTCATTTGTAAAATGAATTTTATCAGCATCAGTACCAGTACCTCTAATCATAACTTCATATTGTACAGGTATATCAAATTTTGTAGCAACGTTTGTTAGTAAAGAATTTAACTTTTTATGAATAATACTACTATTACAAATAGCAGGACCTTTACCTAAACATACATATCCATAATCACTTGGATTTCCTGTAACATCACTTGTATAAGTTACATCAACAGCTATTGCGATATTAGGTTTATAATTAACTGATGCAACATATGCTCCTTGTGCACCTACTTCTTCTCTAGTAGTTGTACAACTACAAACTTGAGAATTTAATTCTCTTTTACTTAATTCTTCTAAAGCCTTCGTTATAACATAACATCCTATTTTATCATCTAATGCTCTTGATACAATTCTATCATTTAATTCAACAGTTTTTGAATTAACTACTAATTCATCACCAATTGAAACTAATTTATTTGCTTCTTCAAATGTATCTACACCTAAATCTAGGAATAAAGAATTCTCTGTTACTTTTCCATCAAAAACACCTTCTTTAATTCCTATAACACCATTAACTAAAGCACCATCATGTAATACTGTAACTAAAGCACCAACGTATAATGGTAATTTAATTCCACCAACTTTTCTTAAGCTACAAGTACCATTTGAATTAATTTTAGTAATGACCATTCCAATTTCATCACTATGTGCACACATTAACACTTTAAAATCATTTGCTTCATTTATAACTGAATATACATTATGTGCATGATCAATTGATACTAAAGCAAAATCTTTTGTATATTCTTTTACTACATTTTGCATTTGATACTCATAACCTGAAGGTGCAACAGTATTTAATATTTCTTCTAAAAATTTATCCATAATAATTCTCCTTTTATAATGTTTTTAAGAAAACATAACATAAATATAATTCAGGAACACTTCTTAATAATAACAATCTAAAATTATCACTTAATTCTTTATTATAAAAATAATTTAATAATAATTTTTTATCACATTCAATAATGTATTCACTTTTTTTATCATCTTTTTTAATTAAATTTAATTCTTCATCAATTCTATTTATTTCATCTTTATTAATTGAAGTTTTAATTATTTTAATAAAATCTTTAACTGTATATAATTCAGAAGGATATATCCCTAAAACATCTCCTACTTCCTCCATACATTTTAATAAATAGTCATAACTTCTTAATTCTTTATTAATATGTTGTGATAATAAAGAATAAATATTTATATAATTTTCTCTTTTAAAGAAATTTTTAAGTTTTTTATCTTTTAAATAAATAACATCTTTAGTTATAATTTTATTAACAGCACTAGCTTGATTATCTAAACCTTTTATTTTATTAAAAGTATATTTATAACCATCATATTTACCATAATATTTTAATACATCAAAATATCCAAGTATTCTATTTTTATCTAAAATATTAGAATTAAAATTTAAGAAAGATCCTAAATCCCATTTCGGATAAATATAATCAACATTAGGATGTTTTACATAATGTTTATGTTTTACATCAAAACTTAAATCAACAGCTACTACATGTTCTGCACCCATTTTAAATGCTAAATCAATTGGTAAATTATCAGTATATCCACCATCAATATATTGTTTACCATTAATTTTACAAATTGGAAAAACAGGAAATGCTGATGCTGATGCTAATAAATAACTATGAACATCTTCAGCAGGTAAATCAGAAATAATTACTTCTTCTTTTCTTATTAAAGGAAAAGTACTTACAACAACACCAAATTTAATATCACTTTTTAATATTTTTTCTGGTATAACATATTCTTTTAAAAGAGCTTTAAAAGGAGTAATGTCAATCCCAAATCCTTTTATATATTCTTTGATAAATGGTTTAAAATCAGCATGACGAACAACACTACCAATACTTACTTCATCTAAATCAAATGCATTATTTGAAATGTGTTCAATATTTATTTTTTCCCAAAGTTCTTCGCATCTATCATAATCTTTTTGGACAAACATTGCACCATTTAAACATCCAATAGATGTACCTGTTACAATATTAAAATTCATATTTAATAATTTAAATGCATCCCATGCACCCATTTCATATGAACCTTTAGATCCACCACCACATAAACTTAATCCTTTCATGAACATTCTCCTTTCTTTTGTCTAAATTATATCAAAAATAATATTGTATGTCATTATATTCCAAATTATTTCACATTAATTTTAATTGGATGTCTTAATATAGTTTTTAACTTACTTTGTTCTGTTTTTCTATTATCACTTAAATAAATTTCATGATGATGTCTTTTATCACTAAAATCTAAAAAATATTCATCTTTTAAATATTCTTCCATTTTCTTTGTAGTTATGAATTCATCATCATAAGCACCAATATGTAAACATTGTACAACAAGTCCTTCTTCATGTTCTTCAAATGTTATTTTATTATAATCTTTATCTTTATTTTTTAAACTAGCTTTTTCTTTTGCCCATGCAAAATCTGATTCATTTATAAATTCTGGTAATCTTATTTTTAAAATAAATCTAAATAAATCTTTTCTTGTATTATCATAACCATTAATTCCTTCTTGCCACCAATATCCTTCTAATGGCGCAACAACAAAATTTTGAAAATTATTTATTTTGTACTCACTTTTATAACTCATACTTAATGTATAAGCAAGCGGATACAACAAACTAATTCCCTCCATAAATTCAGAATTATCTTCTCCTGGATTACCTTTTCCATAAAATGTAATAAATTTCATTTTTTCTACATTTACAATCGTTGGAATAGTTTTACTTTGATAATATTGTTTTTCTAATTTTTTAAAGTCTAATTTCATCTTTTTCTCCTAAAAAATAAAACTAATCAAAATGATTAGTCTTATTAATATTATCTTCTATGAGTTTTTGGACCATGCATTGGCTTTGGTCTTGGATGTACAAGTGAATGTACAACAGTCGCAGCAACTACCGCCCCAACAATAGTTCTTGGTGCAACAATAGGTCTATGTACAACAGTTGGTCTATTGTGAATAGGTCTTGGATGGATAATAGAATGTCTTCCTCTATGCATAAAAATCAGCTCCTTTTCTTAACATATTACAACAAATAATATAACTACTCAACACTTTTTAATGATTCTACCATTTTAATTTTATTAATTTGTTTAAATAACATTAAATTAATTATTAAAGCAGTTAATGTAGTAAATACAAAAGTAAGTAAATATGACATTGGTGTTAAATTATAAATATAAGTAATAAATTCAACTTCATTAATTGATAATAATAGTACCATTAATGGGTATCCAACAGAAAGTCCTAATAAACCACCTAATATAGCTAATACCATCATTTCAATTATTAAAGATTTAGATATTTCAGAATTTTTAAGCCCTAATACTTTTAGAGTAGCAATATCTCTTGATTTTTCTTTAAAATTTAATAAAGCTAAATTAAATAAAACAACTACTCCTAATAAAAATGCAAATACTTGTAGTGTAATTTTTATAATACTAATAGGTGCTATAGCATCAGCACAACTTTTTTGCCATTCAATATCAGTATATACATTGCTTATTTCAGGATAACTTGTTAATAAATTATCTAATTCTTGTTGATCAGTTGTATTTACCCAAGCATGTGTAGTACTATATTCAACATTATCATTAGGAATAAATAATCCATGATTAAATCCTGTTTCAATAATATATTCAATTTCATAAGTATATTTTGTATTACCAATAGAAAAACTTATTTCATCTCCAACTGATAATCCGAATTTTTTTGATAAATTACTTGATATATATACACCATCAAAATTTCCTTGATTGAAAAATTCAGTATTACTATCAATAAAAAATACATTTGTTACATTTGCAACATTACTATCAATTGTTGTTGATTTCATAACATATTCTTCATATGATAATACACTATCTAATTCATTAATAGATTGTCCTAATTCATATGTATATGTATTAAATGTAATTGTAGCATCACAAGGAAATACAACTTCACTATCAATAGTTGTTGTTTTATTTAATGTATCATCAATTCCAAATCCTGTAATAAATAATGCTGAGCATCCCCCAACACCTATTACTACCATTAGTGATCTAAATACATTTTGCGAAATATTTCTAAATGCTATTTTTACACTCCATGATTTAATTTTAATTTTTGATTTTTTAAATTTATGATTTCCAGTATGTTTTATTAATGCTGCTGGTGGCATAATAACACTACTTTTTAATATTTTATAACTTACTATTGTAGAAATAATAATAAATAAAAGAATATTTGAAACTATAGGTATTATTGCATATACATTACTAATTACAGGAACCCTATAAATCATATCATATTTCATAGACATTACTCCTGGTAAAATCATAGGTCCAACAATAGACCCAATTACTCCACCGATTAAACATAATGTAATTGTTAAAAAGATATAATGAGAATAAATTTTACCATTTGATATACCTATTGATTTTAATGTAGCAATATTTAATCGTTCTTTAAATATTAACTGAGATATAGTTGTTATTATAATTAATACTGAAACAATAATAAAAACTACAGGGAATACATACGTTAATTGATAAGCTTGTGTTATATCCATTCTCATTTGATATACTCCACTTACATAAGTAGTATCAAATATATAATAATCGTCTGTATCAAAATAATATAAATTGTCAATATAATCAAAATCACCAATAAATAAAACACTATTATATGTATCATACATAATTGTTTCTAATGTTGTAATAATTGTTGCACTTGTTGTAAAATCCCACCATGATGGTGAAGTATCTCTATAATTATCTTTAATAACAACTTCAAGAGCATCAGTAAAATGTGAATAACTCATTGAAACAGGGTATGTATCAACAATCCCCTCTGAATGATACATTAAACCATCTATTACAAATTCAAGTGTAATTGTATCTTTATTAAGGATGTTTTCTTTCCCTTCATTAACAGCGCCTTCATATGAAGAAAATAGTGATCCTAAGGCAGATGAAAACATTGAAAAATCAACATCTAAAGAAAGAATATCACCAATATTATACTTATGTATCCTAGCAAATTCATGTGTAATGTATACACCACCAGAATAATCTTCTGTAAAAGGAGTATTAAGTGTAGCAGCTCCATCACTTATTAATAAATCAACAGATGAATTTTTAGTTGTAGCACTTAATTGTAATCTTTTTTGATAATCGTATTGTAATATATCAAATACATGAGTATCGTCATCATCAATAGCACCATACACTATTCCATCAGCAAAATTAGTTTCTTCTAATAAATAATCTAATTTACCTTCTAATGTCCTAGCATTACTATCTAAACCTACTGCTAGGGTAACAGCAAGTAACGTTATAAGAATAATAGAAAAAAATTGTCCAAAATTCTTTACAATCTTTCTTCTATTTATTTTCCCTAGTAATAAACTTGTACTTACCATTTGATATCATCTACACCTGTAGGTGTCATTTCAGTATTTTCAATAATAGTACCATCACTTACTCTAATTAATCTATTAGCAATTTTAGAAAATTCAGAGTTATGTGTAACAATAATAATTGTTTTATTATATTTTTCATTTACTTCTAATAATAATTCAATAATTTTCTTTCCTGTATTAGTATCAAGTGCTCCAGTTGGTTCATCACAAAGTAATAATAAAGGATTTTTAACAATAGCACGAGCAATAGCTACACGTTGTTGTTCTCCTCCTGATAATTGGTTAGGAAAATTATTTAATCTATGAGATAACCCAACACTTTCTAGTAACTCTTTACTATCTAGTGGATTTTTAACAGTACTTGCTGCTAGTTCTACATTTTCTAATACAGTTAAATTAGGCATTAAATTATAAAATTGAAATACAAATCCGATTTGATTTCTTCTGTAATCCCCTAATTGTTTATTATTGTATTTACAAATATCATTCCCATCAACAATTAATTGTCCACTACTTACACTATCCATAGCTCCTAGTGAGTTTAATAAAGTTGTTTTACCAGCACCACTTTTACCTAAAATGATTACAACTTCTTTTTGTTTTATTTCAAACGAAATATCTTTAATAGCATATAGTTTTTGACCACTTACTTCATACCATTTTGTTAAATTTCTTGCTTCAATCATATTCATACTTTCACCTCTAATTATAAATAAAATAAATTATTTGTTTATTCGACAAAATAATAATATAATAATAACAAGTAAAAAACAACAACACTTTATAGATAGTGTCTATTTTTTGGAGGTAATATTAAAATGAGTAAAGTAAAACAAAGAACTAAACAAAATATTAAAGAAGCATTAACATTACTTTTAAGTGAAGAAAATAATATAAATAATGTTAGTGTGAAACAATTAGCAGATAAGGTTGGAATAAATAGATCTACTTTTTATTTACATTATCATGATATAACTGAAGTTGCTGATGAAATATCAAACGAAATAATGGATGACATCTTTAAAGGTTATGAAGTAATAAACACTATTGAAGATATTTATTCATTGTTAAATTATTCTATTGAATATATTGAGTTAAATAATCATAACTTGTTAGCATACATTTATTTAGATGATATTGAATTAGTAATATTAAAATTTAAAAATAAAGCATTTGATATTATATCAAGTTCTAAACTTTTAACAAAATATAATTCAAATGACTTTAATTTTTATTTAAAATTTTATTTAGATGGTTTATTACAAAGTATTATTTCTTCTATCAAAACAAATGATTTTACTATAGTTAAAAATAATGCTGTAATTTTATTTAATAAATTATTTACTTAATTTTTTGTTCATTAAGTAACTTGTTAGATAGAATAGCATAACTACTACAGAAGCTAAAATAATCCATATAGTTGGTCCTAATAAATAAAAATATAAATAATCAAAATATAAATCTAGTTGCCCTTTTAAAATAAAGCTACTTATTAGTAAAACAACATAACATAAAATTACATATATATTATATTTAATTTTTAAAGTAGTTCTTTTAGATAGAATTACTAATATACCTAAAAAGAATATACAAAAGTGATAAGACATATTTATTATAATATTATAAATTGTTATTTCAGTATTAAATGCATTACCAGAAACCGCTACTAATACTCCACCTAATATACCAGAAAATACACAAGTGTTGATTATAGGATTCTCTTTTTTATTTTTTTGAAATAATAATAAAATAGGAAATAACATTCCAACTAATGAACAAAGTGTCCCAGGAAATAATGATGCATTTTCATATGTAAATCTTGTTGCTGTAGTAAGAAGGAATGTTATTATTGCAACTACAAATAATAATTTTTCTTTTCTACTTTCACTTTTACAAAACAATAATGATAATACAAATATTAAAACAAATACTAATAAAAATAGAAAATGATAGATTCCATATTGATATTGTGAGTACATAATATCCCCTCCTTTTAAATCAATTATAATATAATATAACATTTTTTGCAATTTAAAAATAATGTTGTAATAACAAGATTTTTTAAAAACAAAAGAGATAAGTTTTCTTATCTCTTTTGTTTATTATAAACTTTTAAATTTTTCTATTAAATAATCAATATAGTATTTTGGATTAAACTCTTCATTCGTTGCTGATAACAATATTTCATTGTTTGTTTTAGTATCAGCAAATTGATGAATTTTTTCTTTTAACCATTTATTAATTGTTTTAAAATCATTATTTGATAACAACTCATTTACGTTCATTTCTTTATTCATTTGATTATAAAATTGAGCACTATATGCACTACCTAATGCGTACGTTGGGAAATATCCCATACTACAATAACTCCAGTGTACATCTTGGAAGCATCCTTCTGTTTTGTTTGCTGGGCGAATACCTAAATATTCTTCCATTAAATCATCAAACTTCTTAGAAACTTCATATACAGTAATCTCTTTGTTCATTAAAGCTTTTTCAACTTCATAACGAATCATTACATGAATAGGATAAGTTAACTCATCTGCTTCAATTCTTATAAATTGAGCTTTAGAAGCATTTACATATTGATATAAATCATTAGATGTATATTTACTAAATTGTTTTGGAAAAATACTTTTAAATTTTTCATAATTCGCATTAATAAAATTTTGATTTCTTCCTAAACAGTTTTCATATAATCTAGATTGAGACTCATGCATACCACTACTACACCCACCAAATAAATTAGTATTATTAAGAGATTCATCATGTTGTAGATTATATAAAGCATGACCTACTTCATGCATTACTGAATATAAGTTTGAAATAAATAAATTTTCATCATAGAAAGTTGTAATGCGACAATCATTACTATTCATACCTGAAGAAAATGGATGTACTGTTTCTCTTACACAACCAACTTTAGTAGTGTAATCCATTTGATTCATAATATAATTTGTTAATTCTTTTTGTCCATTAACTTCAAACACTTCACTATCTAAATCTGTATTATAAAGTAATCCTCTATTTAAGTGTTCTTTAATAAAAGGAACCAAATCTGTTTTAATTAAACCAAAGAATTTATCATATGTTTCTTGTGTAGTACCTTCTTCATGTTCATCTAAATAAAAATCATAAGTATTTTTAGTGTTATCTACTAACTCAGCATATTTAAATTTGAAATCAACCATTTTTTCAAATACTTTTTCAAATTCAGTATAATCATGAGTATGTCTTGCAGCATGCCATAACTCTCTTGCTTTATTAGAATCTTTCATATTTTCAAATAATAATTCTTTAGGAATCTTTCTAGCTTTAACTAACTCTTTATACTCTTTAGCAATTGACTTCTTCTCATTCTCATTTAACTCATCATTATTTTCATTTAAAGATTTTATTACATTAAAATACTCTTCACTTGTTTTTAATTCAATCACTTCTTTTCTAAAATACATTTGTTGTTCATAAGAAAATGATTTTCCATTCTCAGGACAATCTGTTGACGCATCAAACCCCATAACAAACAATGCATATCTAAATGCTTTTAACTTAATTTGAAACTCATCATATTTCTTTTTCATATTAATCCCTCTTTCTTTTTAAAAATTATACAATTTAAATTAAGATTTTACAATAAATAAAAAACATGAACTATAAAAGTTCATGTTTATATAATTATCTTAAAGATAAATTTGATGAAGCTAAAGTAGGAATATCTACCATATAATACATATATTTTGAATCATAACTTAATCCACTATCAAAAGGTAAATGTGAATTAGGGAAAGAAGAATTCTTACCTCTACCAAAGTAATCATAAATAATTCCATCTTTTAAATTAGGTTGATCATCCCAAGTAACATCAACACCATACCATGAACCATCAATACCAATAAAATTCCATGCGTGATTTTCAGAACCAGAATTTGTAACACCAGTACCAATTACTAAATAACAATCAACATCAAAATAATTCATAAGCATAAAATAAGTTTCAGCATAAGATTCACAAACAGGACCCTTATTTGCTACTACACCAATAATATCGTAAGCATATACACCAAATGTATGGTCATAATCAACATCACCTATAATTTTATCATGGATAGCTAAAGAAATATCTAAATCATTTGTTAACCCTTCTACTAAATCAACACAATCTTCCACATAATTTATAATTGCATCATTATAATTTGATCTTACTGAAGCTACAGCATATTGTGATGATGTACTTAAGTTAAGTTTCGTACAAATATTAGTTGAAGTATAACTATACCCAACACTTTTACTAACATAATAATAAATTGGATTATCATATATTACAGCATTATAAACTTCTAACACTTGATCTACTGTTAATGAATATTGAGATGTTGTTAGGGATAAAAACACATAATTATTACTACTATATACAGTTGAACCATTTTCCATAAAATCTGCCAATTCATTATTCAATTCATCGTATAACTTGATCATATTAGTTAAATTTGTACTACTGTGATTAGTCCATGTATTATTTTTAACACTTTCTCTTGCTAATGTTGAGGCTGAAAATTCAATTATATCATCAAGATATAATTCATCTCCTTCTTTTAATTCAAGTCCATTAATGTTAAGAGTTTCTTGATATCTTTTCCCATCAACTAAAACTAAGAAAGTGAATTCTCCTGCTTCTTCTCTACTTAATGAAATATCTTCAATATAAATATCAAAAGAATAACTTGAAACATGAGATAATACTGTAAAAGTTTCAGTATCTTCATATACAGTTGTATTTCTTGAAACAATTTCCATATCTAATGAAGCATTATAACTTGATAATTCAGAAGTATCTAAATTAAACTCAAATACATATTTATCTGTTTCTTTTGTAATTTTCTCATTAGATAAAGAAAGTGTGTTTTCTAAGTTCTCTTCTAACATTTCTTCTAACATACTTAATATCTCAGAACACCCTGTTAAAAACAAAAGTGATATTGTACTTAAAGCAAATAATATTTTTCTCATAAATTACCTCCGCAATGAATCTATTATACCAATTTAGACAATATTTTACAATTAATTTATATAATAAAAACAACATTAAAATAATATTTAATGTTGTTATAATATTCAATGGTAGCAAAGATGGGATTCGAACCCACACGGAATTAAATCCAGTTGATTTTGAGTCAACCGTGTCTACCATTTCACCACTTTGCCATGTAGATATATTTTATACTAAATTCATATTTAAGTCTATAATAAATACTTATTAACTACAAATTGAGTTTTGTTTAATAATGTTTTGTCACTTACATGTATGTACACAAGCAATTTTTTTTGTTATTTGTAAGTTTTTAATAAATTATTTAGATTAACTATACTTTTTAATAATATTTATCCTAATAACTTTGAAAATACTATTTCAATAATAATAGTTAAATGTTATAATTTATACGATAAGTGAAGTAGAGAAGCGTATCTACACCTATAGGGAGACGTCGGAGTGCGCAACCGACCACTTATCATTTTAAGAATAGATGAGGAAGAAGAATCAGTCATCTTCACTTATGAGATGCACTAGGTGACTGTGGTGCCGTCTATTCTTTTTTTATTTTAAAAGTATGTTATAATTAATATGGTAAGTGAAGAATAGAAGAGTATATTCACCTTATGGAGACGTTGGGGGTGCTTGTCCAACCACTTATCATTTAAAGAGTAATTGAGGTACACGAATCAGTCTTGTACGCCTATGGGGAGATGTTAGAGATGACTGACTAACCGATTATTCTTCAATATAAACGACAAAAGAGAAGCTAAAAATAGCTTCTCTTTATCTATTTCTTATATGTATATGAAAAATGTTAAATTAAGTTCCATTTTGCATAGTGTACATAATTTTGTTAATATTATATCTATTCACATATATATAATAAACTATTTTTTATTTATTAAACTATCCAGTGGCAAGACTATTGTTAGGTACTAATTATGATAACTCGTCAGGACCATACTTATATGAATACTTATTACAATATTTATTTTCATTTTTAGTAGATCCATCTTCAACACATTTTAAATCAATAATTAATTGAAATCCATCAAGTAACGTAACACATTCAGGTGCAATCCACTTATCCAATTTTACCATATATTTATTTTCAATTTTTTCTGCAATAAAACGACACTTGTACCATACTTTATTAACATTATACGCTTTGGCCGTTTCTATCAAATTAAAATGTTCTCTAGTTAAGCTATATTGAATAGAATGTTCTTTATT
>JAWXUF010000023.1:0-18170 GCA_044432865.1 bacterium
CAACCATATCTCCATTTGGATAATTAACTCTTAAGAAATCATATTCTTTTGAATTCATTGCTTTAATTAACTCTTCAGTAATTTCAACACATTTCATTGCTGGTGCTTGATCGAAACTAATATTATCTGAAGGTATTTCAACAAATGTTTCTAAATCTTCATTAAATTTACCACTTTTGTTTCCGTTGAAGAAGTAAGTAACGTGACCATATTTTTGTGTTTCGCTTATTGCATATTGATTAATATTATTGTTAACTAAGTATTCACCTAATGTATTTGTAATTTCTGGTGGTGAAACTAAGTAATTTGTTGGAATATTTAAGTCTCCATCGTATTGTAAAATCCCTGCATAATAAACAGAAGGCGCATTACCTCTATCAAATTTATCAAAGTTTTTATCTTCAAATGCTAGAGAAATTTCAATTGCTCTATCACCTCTAAAGTTTAATAATACAACTGAATCATTATCTACAATTTTACCAACTGGATTTCCATCTTTTGCAATAACAAAATTTGGTAAATTTTGATCTGTAATTCCTTCATTTTCATTTCTAAATGTTTCGATTGCCTCAGTAGTAGAAGAGAACGCTCTACCAATTGCATGTACGTGTGTATTATAACCTAATTCAACCATACCCCAATCAGCTTCATATCTATCCATAGTGATTTTCATACGACCACCACCAGATGCTATTTGAGCATTGAATGTATTGTCATTTAATTGAGTAAATAAGTTTTCTAATTCATCAACAAATTCTAAAGCTGAAGTAGAAGGTACATCTCTTCCGTCTAACATGATATGACATCTTACATTAGCAACTTTATTTTCTTTTGCTTTTTTAACAAACTCAAATAAATGTGTGATGTTTGAATGTACATTTCCGTTTGATAATAAACTTATAAAATGTAAAGTTGTTTTGTTATCATTAACATTTTTTACAGCGTTAGTCCATGTAGAACTTGCAAAAATTTTCCCTGAATCAATTGACTCATTTACTAATTTAGCACCTTGAGAGTAGATTTGTCCACAACCTAATGCGTTATGTCCAACTTCACTATTTCCCATGTCATCATCACTTGGTAAACCAACTGCACAACCATGTGCTTTCAATCTTGTATAAGGATAATTTGCATACAAACTATCAAGTGTTTTTGTGTTTGCCATAGTAACGGCATCACCTAATCCAGAAGCAGAAAAACCTACTCCATCCATAATTACTAATAATACTGGTTTTTTCATATAATCCTCCATAAAAATTTATTCACTTTATTATACCATATTTACAATAAAATATTAAATAATATAGTAAAAAAAATGATTGTTAAATTGTTACAAGTATTTTATCCTTTAAATAAGCCGTTTTTTGTTATATTTATTATTGTAAATAATTTGAATATTTCTATTTCAATTTTTATTATCAATTTTGTTGTTGTTACAACATAATTTTACTGACACTAAATTTAAGTGAAAAAACATAGTGTATTTCACTTGTGTTTATAGAAAAAAAAGGTTAGAATTAATGGCAAGAAGGGTGTGAAAATTATGTCGAATTTTAACATAAAGAAAAAAGATGGAAGTTTAGAAGAATATAATTGTAATAAGATAAAAACTGCAGTCAGTAAAAGTGCATCAAGAGTTATGGTTACCCTAACAAATGATGAATTAAATAGCATTTGTAGTGAAGTTGAATTTGAAATTATTGAAAATAACTATGATATAGTTCCAATTTTAGAAATGCATAATCTTGTAGAAGCAACTTTAGAAAAACATAACACTTTTGTAGCTAAGAGTTACAGAGATTATAGAAACTATAAACAAGATTTTGTTCATATGCTTGATGATGTATATAGTAAAAGTCAATCAATTATGTATATTGGAGACAAAGAAAATAGTAATACAGATAGTGCATTAGTATCTACTAAAAGAAGTTTAGTATTTAATCAATTGAATAAAGAATTATACAAAAAATTCTTTTTAAATGTTGATGAAATTCAAGCTACAAATGATGGTTATATTTATATCCATGATATGAGTGCTAGACGCGATACAATGAACTGTTGTTTATTCAACGTAGAAGCAGTGTTAAAAGGTGGATTTGAGATGGGTAACATTTGGTATAATGAACCTAAAACATTAGATGTTGCATTCGATGTTATTGGTGATATTGTATTATCAACTGCTGCTCAACAATACGGAGGATTTACAGTTCCTTCTTTAGATATGATTTTAGCACCTTTTGCTGAAAAATCTTATAATAAATATGTTGAAGAATTAATATCTTATGGAGTTGAAGAGTCTAAAATAAATGAAATTGCTTTATGTAAAGTTAGAAAAGAAATGAAACAAGGTTTTCAAGGTTTAGAATATAAATTTAATACTATTGGATCAAGTCGTGGTGATTATCCATTTATTACTGTTTCTTTTGGTACTGGTACAAAACAATTTGAAAAAATGGCATCTGAGGAATGTCTAAGAGTTAGAATGGGTGGGCAAGGTAAAAAAGGATTTAAAAAACCGGTTTTATTCCCTAAATTAGTTTTCTTATATGATGAGAATCTTCATGGTGAAGGAAAAGAATTAAATGATCTATTTGAAATTGGATTAGAATGTAGTAGTAAAACGATGTATCCTGATTGGTTAAGTTTAACAGGAGAAGGATATATTGCTGATACATATAAAAAATATGGTAGAATTATTAGTCCTATGGGATGTAGAGCATTCTTATCACCTTATTATGAACGTGGTGGAATGTATCCTGAAGATGATAATGATAAACCAGTATTTGTAGGTAGATTTAATATTGGAGCTGTATCATTACATTTACCATTAATTTTAGCGAAATCTAAAAAAGAATCAAAAGATTTTTATGAAACATTAGATTATTACTTAGAATTAATTAGAGCATTACACAAAAGAACATATGCTTATTTAGGTGAAATGCATGCTTCAACAAATCCTCTTGCATACTGTGAGGGAGGATTCTTTGGTGGTACATTAAAACCAAATGAAAAAATTAAACCTTTATTAAAAAGTGCAACTGCATCATTTGGATTTACAGCATTAAATGAATTACAACAATTATATAATGGTAAATCTTTAAAAGAAGATGGAGCATTTGCAGTTGAAGTATTAGAATATTTAAATAAAAAAGTAGAACAATTTAAAAAAGAAGATGGGTATCTTTATGCTTTATATGGTACTCCTGCTGAAAATTTATGTGGATTACAAGCTGAACAATTTAAAACGTTATATGGAATTGTTGAAAATGTAAGTGATAGAGGGTATGTATCAAATTCATTCCACTGTCATGTATCAGAAGAAATATCTCCAATTGAAAAACAAGATTTAGAAGGTAGATTTTGGGAACTTTCAAATGGTGGTAAAATTCAATATGTAAAATACAATGTTGGATATAATGTTGATGCAATTCGTACATTATTACTAAGAGCAATGAAAAAAGGATATTATGAAGGTGTTAATTTAGCGCTATCATATTGTGATGAATGTGGTCATCAAGAATTAAATATGGATGTTTGTCCGAAATGTGGTTCTGATAATCTAACTAAGATTGACCGTATGAATGGGTATTTATCTTATTCAAGAGTAAGAGGAGATACTAGATTAAATAAAGCTAAAATGGAAGAAATTAAAGATAGGAAGTCAATGTAATGAAATTCCATAACATAACACATGATGATATGTTAAATGGTTTAGGGTTAAGAGTTTGTTTATGGGTTAGTGGTTGTACTCATGCGTGTCTAGGATGCCATAACCCTGATACACATAATCCTAATATCGGAGTTGAATTCGATAGTAATTCTAAAAAAGAAATTTTCAATCAATTAGATAAAGATTATATATCTGGTATAACTATTACAGGTGGAGATCCTTTACATCCTTTTAATAGGGAAACTATTATAGAATTAGTAAAAGAAATAAAGTCAAAGTATACTTCTAAAAATATTTGGTTATACACAGGTTTTTTATTTGAAGAAATTAAAGATTTAGAATTGATTAAATACGTTGATGTTATTTGTGATGGTAAATTTGATATTAATAAAAGAAGTCCATCTTTAAAATGGGTTGGAAGCACAAATCAAAGAGTGATTGATGTTAATAAAACATTAATTAATAATAAAATTATTTTATTAGGAGAATAACTATGAAAAGAGTAGCAACATTTGAATTTGTATCATTAAATGAATTTCAAAAAGCATTTGATACTAATGTAGAAGATATGTACAATGAATTAAAGAAACCTTCAAGAGCTACTACAGGTTCTGCTGGGTATGATTTCTTTGCACCGTTTGATATTAAATTAAAACCTGGTGAAACGATTAAAATACCTACAGGTATCAGAGTAAGAATTGATGAGAATTATGTACTTAAACTATATCCTAGAAGTGGTTTAGGATTTAAATTTAGATTGCAGTTAAATAATACAGTAGGTATTATTGATAGTGATTACTACAATTCTGATAATGAAGGTCATATATTTGCTAAAATAACTAATGATTCAAATGAAGGATTAAATTTATCAATTAAAAAAGGTACTGGATTCATGCAAGGATTATTTTTAGAATACGGAATCACAACTGATGATGAAGTTACTGAATTAAGAAATGGTGGATTTGGAAGTACTACTAAATAAAACTAAAGAGTTATAACATATATTTGTTATAACTTTTTTTAATACGCTTTCATTATAAAAAATATTGTTAATGTATAAAAGTGGTAGTATAATAAATTAAAAGAGTAGGAGTTGTTAGTATGGAATTAAAAAAGAAATATAATCTATTTACCGCAATTGCAATGGTTGTTGGAATAATAGTAGGATCAGGAGTTTTCTTCAAAGCATCTAGTGTATTAGATGCAGTAGAAGGTAATATGTATTTAAGTATTCTTGCTTGGATTCTTGGTGGACTTGTAATGATAGTAAGTGCATATACATTTTCATTAATTGCTGCTAACTCTAAAAAAAGTGGCGAATTAGCTGATATGGCTGAGGAAACTGTTGGTAGAAAGCATTCTTTTATACAATCATGGTACTGTACAATAATTTACTATCCATTATTAGTAGGTGTGTTAGGTTGGGTGTGTGCTGATTTCACATGTGTTCTATTTGGGATTGATAGTAGAGTATTGACTGTAGTGTTATCATTTGTGTATGTAATTGTTATGTTTGGATTTAATATGATTGCTCCAAAGATAGCTGGATACCTTCAAATATCTACAACTGTTATTAAGTTAGTACCATTAGTTTTCATGGCTATTGCTGGGTTGATATACGGATTAATATCAAGTGATGGATTTATTGTGGAAAACTTCACTAGTACTTCAATGTTCTTTGGGAATGAAGGTTTCTTAGGTGCGTTATGTGGTACATGCTTTGCATATGAAGGTTGGATCGTAGCAACAACTATTTCAAAAGAATTAAAGGATCCTAAAAAAACATTACCAAGAGCATTAGTTATCGGTACTATAATTGTACTTTCTATTTATATTTTTTATTATATAGGATTATCGGGTACATTTGCTAATAGTGATTTTATTGAATATGGAAACTCTCAAATTCTTGCAGCTTTTAGTAAAATTACAGGTGGAATAGGTGGAACGATTTTATATATTTTTGTTGTTATTTCATGTGTAGGTACATTAAATGGTTTATGTATGGGTACTGCTAGAAACTTTAAATCAATAGCTGATACTGATAACGGACCTAAACCAGAACTGTTCAAGTCTATTAATAGATTTAATATGAATACAGCATCAACAATTTGCGGGTTCATATTATCTTTAATTTGGACAGGATGTTGGTTAACAATGTTATACATCGGTTTACATGGTGGAAAATATTGGGCAATAGATATTTCTGAATTAGTAATTATATTCGTATATGCAACTTATATCCCTATGTATATTTCTATAATAAGAAAAAGAAAAGATTTGAATATATTTAATCGCTTTGTTATGCCAATTCTTGCAATTGGAGCAGCGTTATTAATGGTAGTTGCAGCATTTATTTCACATGGAATTTATGGATGCTTTGTATTCCTTATCTTCACTGGTGCAGTATTATTTATAGGTATGTTATTTTATAAAGAAAAAATATCTACAGAAAACGAAACTCAAACAAAAGAGTTAGCTAATGAATAAAGTTTTAATTGATGCTGATGCATGTCCTGTATGGAGAATTGCTGTAAAGATATGCAAAGAGAATGATGTTGAATATGTACTTGTTTGTGATGTTTCTCATCAATTTAAAGAAGAGTTCAATGTTGTGTATGTTGATGGTGGAGCAGATGCAGCTGATTACAAAATAGTTGCACTAACTAATTCAGGTGATGTTGTTATTACACAAGATTACGGTCTTGCCACAATGGTTTTATCCAAGTCTGCATATGCTATTAATCAAAATGGAATGATTTATGATGATAAAAATATTATGGGATTGTTAGAAAGTAGAGCTTTCAATGCTAAAATGAGAAGAACTAAAAAGGCTCATATTAAAGGACCTAAAAAAAGAATTGAGGACCAAGATGTTAGTTTCAGAGATTCATTTACTAAATTAATATTAAAAATAAAATAAAAAAATAAAATACAACTCTAAAAGCGAGTTGTATTTTCATTTTAAAAATAATGTGAAAATAATGAATTTGATTAAAAATTGTTGTAATTTATACAATAATTTTATATAATAGTTACGTTATTATATTTATAATAAAAGGAGAAAAACTATGGCAAATAAAGAAAGTGCAATGTTAAAATTAGTAGATATTAAAAAGCATTATACAGTTGCTGGGCAAGATATTGAGGCTCTTAAAGGAATCAACTTAGACTTTAAAGCTGGAGAATTCGTTTCAATTCTTGGACCATCTGGTTGTGGTAAAACAACTATGCTTAACTTAATTGGTGGATTAGATAAATATTCTAGTGGTGATTTAGTTATTAATGGTACATCTACAAAGAAATTTAAAGATTCAGATTGGGATGCTTATAGAAATAATAGTATTGGATTTGTATTCCAAAGTTATAATTTAATTCCTCATTTAACTATATTAGGAAATGTTGAATTAGCATTAACTTTATCAGGTGTATCAAAATCTGATAGAACGCAAAGAGCTAAAGAAGTTTTAACTAAAGTTGGATTAGAAGATCATATTACAAAAAAACCTAATCAATTATCTGGTGGGCAAATGCAACGTGTTGCTATTGCTAGAGCATTAATAAATAATCCCGATATTATTTTAGCGGATGAACCAACAGGAGCGTTAGATACTGATACTTCAGTTCAAATTATGGAATTATTAAAAGAAGTAGCTAAAGATAAATTGGTTATTATGGTTACGCATAATCCTGAATTAGCAGTTGAGTATTCTTCTAGAATTGTTAAATTCAAAGATGGTGTTGTATTAGAAGATACTAATCCTTTTATTGAAAAAGATGCAGAAGATAGTAGTTTTATGCCTAAAAAAACTTCAATGCCTTTTTCAATGGCTTTATCATTAAGTTTCAAAAACTTAATTTCTAAAAAAGCTAGAACTATTATTACAGCTGTTGCTGGTTCAATTGGTATTATTGGTATTGCAATGGTATTAGCATTATCTACTGGGTTCCAAGGGTATGTTGATGATATGCAATCTCAATTAACTACTGAATATCCATTAGAATTGAGTAAATACTCAATGAATATGGATGTGATTATGGATAGTATGAATTCAAATACAGGTGATAAGTTTCCTAACGATCAATTTGTTGGAAGTGATACGTCTGTAAGTATGGATAATATTGATATGTATATTAATAATTTCTCGGAATACTTTGTTACTCATATGGAGAATACTGACCCGGAATTGTATAATGAAATTTTAATTTCATATGCATTAAATTTAAATGTATATGTCAATAATGGAGCTAATTATAAAAAAGTAAAAACAAAAGCTGACACAAATTCAAATGCCTTATTTGAAATGATGATGCCTTCATCAGCACCTTGGGGACAATTGCTGTCAAATGAAGATTTCTTATTACAACAATTTGAGTTATTAGATGGTAAATTACCTACAACTAAGAATGAGGTTGTATTATTTGTTGATGAATATAATAAAATTTCTTCTGAAACTTTAGTTGACTTAGGTTTTGGTAGTAAATCTTCAATATCATTTGATGACATTATTGGACATTCTTTTAAATTATTTACAAATGACTTAATGTATCAAAAAACGAATAATATTTATTCGGAATTAGGTTCTACTATTTCAAACACTGTTTATGAAACAGGTATGGATATTGAAATTGTAGGTATCATGAGAGTTTCTGAATCTGCATCTGTTAGCAGTATTGATTGTACTATTGGGTACACTAAGGATCTTGTTGATTATTTAATTGGTTATGAAACAAATGAATTAACAAAAAGTGGGATTGTTGATTTTGTAAGTTCTACAGGTGGTGTTATCGATCCTTTTACTGGTGGTTATGTAGAAGGGATAAAAAGCATTGAAGTGATAGGTGGAAACTTTGAAATAGTATATGAAGAGGGTTATGATTATACTAACGTATCTTTTTATTCACCAGCAAGTTTTGGTGCATCTAACGAACCAACTGATTTTGATATATATCCTGTAACTTTAGAAGCAAAAGAACAAATTAAAGCATATATTCAAGAGTATAACGACAGTCTAACTGATGAAGAAGTAGAAAATGGATACACAATTAAATATTTAGATACTGTTGAAATGATGGTTGGATCATTAAATACTATGATTGCAGCAATCTCTGCTGTATTAATTGCATTTACTTCAATTTCACTAATAGTATCTTCAGTTATGATTGGTATTATTACTTACGTTTCTGTAATTGAAAGAACTAAAGAAATTGGTGTATTAAGAAGTATTGGAGCAAGAAAGAAAGATATCTCTCGTGTGTTCAATGCTGAAACATTAATTATTGGATTCTGTGCTGGATTCTTTGCTATATCATTTACATATTTAATTTCAATTCCAATTAATATTGTTGTTGGAAATGCATTAGATATTTCTAATATCTGTAGTTTATCTCCTATTGCAGCTATTATATTAATATTAATTTCAATGTTCTTAACGTATACAGCTGGATTAATTCCATCTAGAGGAGCTTCTAAAAAAGATCCTGTAACTGCATTAAGAAGTGAATAAAATAAATAAACTAAATACTATGATTAATTCATGGTATTTTTTTATTGCATATACTTTGAAGTTGAAAGTATTTGACATTAAAGTTAATAGATGTTAAAATATTTTTCGAGGTGATTTTTATGAAAAGAAGTACAAAAGTATTAATTGGAATTTTAACTACATTAGGTTTATTAATTGTTATTCCTAGTTTAACTGTTTATTTTGCATGGAATAATGAAATAAAAACTATTTCATCTATAAAAGTATTATCTAACTCTGATGTAGATACAAAGTCTGGACCAGTATATGAGATGACAGTTCATGGTGGATATTATTTTGATTCATTTGTTGAACAAGGTGGAGTATCAAATGATGATGAATTAATTGACTTTATTGTTGGGAAATTGACAAAAGGTTTAATTGATATAGAATTAAATGCTCCTGAAATTGGATGTGCTGGTGTTACAATGGAAACTGAAGATGGTGATAGATTATTTGGTAGAAGTTACGATTTTTCTCCTAATAGAACATCTATGATTGTAACAACTAATCCTGGTGGAGATAGATATAGTTCTGTAAGTAGTGTTGACTTAGGATTCCTTGGTTACTATAATGCTGATGAAGCAGTTTATTTAGATGGTTTACTACAAGAAATAATATGTATTGCTGCATCATACATTCCGTTAGATGGTATTAATGAAAAAGGATTCTCTTGTGGAGTTTTAATGACAACACAAGGTGATAATTCAACTGGTACAGTAGCAACAGATCAAAATGATCCTAATAAAGATAACTTTACATCAACTACTATGTTAAGATATATGTTAGATTATTGCGCTACTGTAGAAGAAGCAATTGAGTTTGCTAAAAGTGTGAATTTACACGATAGTGCTCAAACATCATTTCATTATATGATTGCTGATGAAACAGGCGCGAGTGCAGTTTTAGAATGGGTTCCAGAAAATGGGACTGATTTAACAGATAATGATGGGACTAAAAGAGTTTTAAATGTTATTAGAAATGATGAAGATTCACATATTGATGAAACAGCTGGTAGAAATGATTTTCAATATGTTACTAATTTTGTATTAACTCCTGGTTATTATAATTGTGGTACTTCAAAACCTGGGCTTGATAGATATAATATTTTAGCAACTTCTGTTAATCCTAATGGTGATAATACTGCTGGGATAGTAGCTAATGAGACAAGTGCTATGGCTGTATTAGAAAGTGTTGCTAGAAGAAAATTAGATAAATTAAATGGTTCAGATGATTCTAATAGTGCAACTATTTGGAGTGCATTATTCAATCTAAGTGAAAAAACAATGACTTGGGTAGGTAATGAACACTTTGATGATGAAGATTATATTTTTAGATACGAATTAAATTCAAAAGGATTATTTGTAAGAGTGTAACAAAATGAAATACTATAATTTATTTATAGTATTTTTTTCTTTTTAATGATAAAATAATAAAGTTGAGATGTCTGGGGTGATATAGATGAAGCATTTCAAAATATTGTTTATTTCTTGTATCTTGATATTATTATCTTTTGTTATTATTCAATATTACGTTAATAATCAAATTCAAGATTACAAAATAGAAATTAAAACAGATAACATTAATTATGATAATATTCTTACTAAAGAATATTGGATTACTATTATTGAAGATAAGAAATATGATGAACTTTATGGTCTTTCAGCTGATTTATTTGATACAATGAAAATTGAAGATGGATATTTGATAATTGATGGGAAAGGTATTTCTTTCGAAGATGCAAATAGATTTCTTAGAGCGTTATTAAATAATGGGTTGAGTTCTTCATCAGAAGGATGGACAGAGAATTATGTTACGATAAAGTTTAATACAATTAGTCCTTTTGTAACAGTTGCTATATGTATAATAGAAGTTGTTGTTTTAATAACAATGTATCTATTAATTACAAAAGCAAAGATACAAATATTTACTAAAGAGTATTGGAAAAATTCAAGGAATGAAATAAAGTCCATTAGAAAATTATGTTTAATGACAATTATATTTACGATGCAAGTAGTTGCTGGAATTATTTCTTTACCGAGTGGATTTGGAAATTTAGGTATTGGATTAAGTTATTTGTTTCAAGCTATTAACTGTATGTTGTTTGGACCTGTAAATGGACTGCTTTTAGGTGCATTAGGAGATACTATTGGTTTTATGATAGATCCGTCACCATATGGTTTTTTTCCAGGATATACACTTAATGCTATGTTGTCTTGTATGATGTATGGTTTATGTTTTTATAAAACCAGAGTTACATTTACCAAAGTTTTTATAAGTAGATTATTTATTAATTTCTTTGTTAATGTATTGCTAGGAGGGATTTGGTGGGGAATTGTTGCTGGATATAATCAAGCGCAAACTATAAATTATATTCTAATTATGCAAATACCTAAAAATGTAATTTATCTAATACCACAAAGTATCTTATTATTCTATGTGTTGAAATGTTGTGTTAAATTATTTTATAAGTTTGGATATATAGAAGAGTATCAAACAAATATTACAATAATCTAGGTTATAGCCCATACCTAGATTATTTTTTTTCATATAAATATAAAGGGTGAAGAAAATGAATAAATATAATTATCCTTTAATGAATGATTATCAAAAAATGAAAACATATGTTGTACAAAAAGGAGATAGTTTATATTCTATAGCAAAGAAGTTTAGTTGTAATATAGAAGAATTACAAGATGTTAATAAATTAGCAACAACGATGATTTATCCTAATCAAGTGTTGTTTATTCCAGAATATAGTTTAGATGCATATGTTACAAAACAAGGTGATACAATGAAAATGGTATTAGATAATCTAGGAATAAGATTACCTTCATTGAATGGTTACGAAGCATTACTTGAATTAGAATTATCTCCTAGTCAACAAATAAATACTAGTGATGGTACAATTGTATATAATGGAGAAACAGTTGAAGAGATATTAATGAGAAATAATATAAGTGCTCAAAAATTTATTGAATTAAATAAAAGTTCATGGCTTAAAAGCGGTTCTAGATTTAAAGTGAAATAAATTTAATTATTTTATTATATGGCTAATTAGAGCCATTTTTTTATTTTAGTATTTTAAAATTAAATTATAAAACATATTTTTTGATATCATAAAACATATTTTTTTGATATAATAAATACAGGTGATAAATATGAAAGAAGTAATCGTAATAGGAGCAGGACTAGCTGGTGTTGAAGCAGCGTATTATCTTGCTAATAATAATGTTAAAGTTACATTATACGAAATGAGAGGGAAGAAACAAACTCCAGCTCATAAGACAAATAAATATGCAGAGTTAGTTTGTTCTAACTCTTTACGTAGTGATAGTATTGATGTTGCTAGTGGAGCATTGAAAAAAGAAATGGAGATGCTTAATTCTTTAGTTATAAAGGTTGCTAGAAATACTCAAGTTGAAGCAGGTAGTGCACTTGCTGTATGTAGAGAATCATTTAGTGAACAGATAACTAAAATCATAAATGAACATCCAAACATAACTGTAGTAAACGATGAGATAACATCAATTGATACATCTAAAAATATTGTTATTGCTACAGGACCATTGACTAGTGATGATTTATCAAAAGAAATAAAAAGAATTTTTGGTGACGATGATTTTTATTTCTTTGATGCAGCAGCTCCTATTGTTACTTTTGATTCTATTAATATGGATGTTGCGTATTTAAAAAGTAGATATGATAAAGGTGTAGCAGCATATATCAATTGTCCTATGACAAAAGAAGAATATGAGAAATTTCATTTTGAGTTAATTAATGCTGAAGAAGCAGAATTACATGATTTTGATTTAAAAGTGTTTGAAGGATGTATGCCTGTTGAAGTTATGGCTAAAAGAGGTAGAGATACTTTATTGTATGGTCCATTAAAACCTATGGGATTAATGACTCCAGACGGGAAAAAACCATACGCTGTAGTACAACTAAGACAAGATGATGCTAAAAAAACATTATATAACTTAGTTGGTTTCCAAACACATCTAAGATATCCAGAACAAAAAAGAGTATTTAGATTAATTCCTGGATTAGAAAATGCTGAATTTGTAAAATATGGATTAATGCATAAAAATACATATATTAATTCACCAAAGTTATTAAATGCATCTTATCAATCAAAAGAGTTTAATAATATTTTCTTTTGTGGACAAATGACTGGTGTTGAAGGGTATGTTGAATCAGCTGCTTCCGGTATTTATGCTGGTATAAATATGCTAAAACATTTAAATGAAGAAAAGCTATTAGTTTTCCCACAGGAAACAATAATGGGGTCTATGGCTCATTACATTACGCATGCAAGTAAATCTAATTTTCAACCCATGAATGCTAACTTTGGTATTTTACCAAGTTTAGAGGTAGCTCATAAGAAGAAGGAAAGAAAAGGACTGTATGGTCAAAGAGCAATTGATAAATTAAAGGAATATATGGAAGAAAATGGATTCTAAGATAATTGATCAATTTATTTTCTATCTTCAAAATGAAAAACATTATTCTGATCATACTTTAAATTCATATTCAAAAGATATTCAATCTTTTGTTGATTTTATAACTGAAAATAAACTTGCAAGAAGCATAGTTAAACTATCATCTCCTAGAATACCCAAAAATTTCATTTCTTATTTGTCTAATAAAAATTACTCTCAAACATCTATCAATAGACACCTGTCTACTATGAGATCATTTTATAATTATTTATTGAAAGAAGATATGATTAATGATAATTTGTTTTTGGATATTAAAAATGTTAAAGAACCAAGGAAACTACCAAAATTTATTGATGATGAAGTATTGATAAATGTTTTAGAATCAATAGATACAAAAACTGATTTAGGTAATAGAAACTATTTAATTTTAGAATTACTGTTTGCTACCGGCTTAAGGGTAAGTGAATTATGCAATTTAGAAATTAAAGACATAGATTTTAGCAATAAAATGATTAAAGTTCATGGTAAGGGTAATAAAGATAGAATTGTAGTTATGTACGATTCATTGATTGAAAATTTAAGGTTTTATATTACTTTCACAAGAAGTAATTTATTATCTAAGGTTGATACTGATGCTAAAAAACTTTTTATAAATTACAAAGGTGGATATTTAACTACTCGTGGTGTAAGAGTAATATTAAATTCAATTATTGATAAGAGTGATGAATATATTCACATCACACCTCATATGTTAAGACATAGCTTTGCTACTACTTTACTGAATAATGGTTGTGATTTAAGAATGGTACAAGAACTTCTTGGACATAAGAATTTACAAACAACTCAGATATATACACATGTGTCTCAAAACACAATAATGGATGAATACAAAAAAGCATTCAACAAAAAGTGACAAAAATTAGATTAGTTTGACATTCTAACTAGTTTGATATATAATAAAAATATAAATATTTATGGAGGATTTTAAAATGAACGTATTTGAAACAGTAAAAGGAATTATCGTAAGTGAATTAAAAGTAGACGCAGCTAAAGTAACTTTAGAAGCAAGTTTAGCAGAAGATTTAGGTGCAGATTCATTAGATGCTGTAGAAGTAATTATGGCAATCGAAAATGAATATGATATCGAAATTCAAGATGAAGCAGCTCAAAACTTAAAAACAGTTCAAGATGTTGTTACATATATTGAATCACAAATTAAATAATAAATTAAAAAGAGTATAATTACTCTTTTTTTTATACTTTGATATAGGAGGTATTGCAATGGCTTATAATAATTTTAAGGTTGAATTTGTATTTCAAGAAAAAGCAGTAGAAAAAAAATATTATAAATTACAAAAAGATAAATTGAAAAAGAGAAAATTCATTTTCAATAGTTATCCTCTTGTTCATAAGAATTCAATTGAAATGAATGATCTTAGAAGTTTTGTTTATGCAGATGCTTTTGCTAGATACAATTCATATCAGGGGAATAATGTATTATTTACTGTTGGGATAAATAATACAAGTAAAAAATTATACGATAGTGTTTTAAGTAATGTTTTATCTAAGGATGATCCTTATACAAATTTAAAAGAAAAATCATATGAAGATTTAATGGCAATGGATATTATGTTTGATAAGGATAGAAAATCTGAATCTCATAGTAAAAAATTTATTCATTTTATGCAAGATGCTTTTCTGAAATTATATAAATTTAATCATATTATTAAAGAAGATGAAGATTTTTATCTTGATTTTACTAATATAAAAGATATAGTGATAAGCGAACTATCTAATAATGGAATCCTTGAAAGTGTTAAAGAAAATTTAGAATATAAATCTGGTATAATTTTAAATTTAGATACAACAACGGGAGTTCCTTTAGAAGTGATGCTAGAAGAACCAGAATATTTAGCTGGTATTAGTTTTATTGCTATTAAACCTTCTAATGAAGTTAAACATTTATATCTAGATAGTGAAATTGATTATATAAATAAAGCTGTAAAAAACAAAAAAAATATCGGTGTATTCAGTGGGAATTTTGCAATTAATCCTATTACTAATGATTATATACCTATTGTAATTACTCATCACTACAAAAAAGCAATGCACATAGGTATACCTGATATATATGACAATGATATCATATTCTCAAGTATTTTTGGTTTTGAATATAATAAAATAATAGAAAATGATGTATTAGTAAACAGTTCAATCCTGACAAATATGACAATTAAAGAAGCTCATGATAAAATCGTTGATCATTTAGCTACATTTAATAATGCTAGACCGTTTGAATCATTTAACAATACAAAATTATTAATTTCTACAGATTTTGCCGATGGAATTTCTATTCCTTTCTTTGAAGATGAAGTTCTAACAGTAGAAGATTTGCCTGTATTAATTGACCATAAAAACAACGTTAGGACTACTAATGGAAAACTTCCAAAAAGAAAAATTACCAAAAAAGTTTTTACAACCAATATTACACAGGCATTTTTAAGTGTTGTATCAAGACTAAAAAGTGAAATTGGAATAACGAATTATTCATCAGTAGATTTCATGGTAGATATTAAAGAGTTTCCAAAATTTGATTATGCAATTTTCCATTCAAAAGCAGAATACATTTTTACATTAGTGTTAAATATTATTCTATTGAAAAGTGTTAATATGGATTGTTCTAATATTTTTAGTAATTTTCATATTTTAGAAGAAACTCCGGATACAAAAAATATGGTTGAATTAAATTCAATTGTAAATAGATATGGTGCATGCAGTTTGAGAATGGATATGCTTTCTAAAAATCTTAATGAGACTTATTTTTACAATGTTGACTCTGTAATAAATTGCAGTAGATTAATTGATAAATTCGTTGGGATATATGATTTTGATTTTGTACCAGAATTCAAAGAATTAAATAAATCATATGAAAACTTAGTAAATAATGCAACAAACTTAATTGAACTAAATGATTTCCCTGTATTTGTAGATTTGTTGAATTCATTTATCGATAAAGTTTATGAATATAAAAAAATAACCTCTAGACAAGCTAAAGGTTTATTATTATTATTTAGTTTAATTGCTCCAAGTATTTGTGAACAAATTTTTAGCGATAAATTTAAAATTAATTATCCATTGTTGTTTGATTCATGGCCTGCTTAGAACCTTGATAAGTATTTCGTTTTTTCATTTCCTTATCAATTTCGTTCATAACGACTAGTTTTTTTAGCAACCAAAGTGGTGCAACTAAGTCATCTTTGCTACAATCAGCGCTTAGCCTATGAATTATTATATTTTTGTTTAATCTTTCAATTTGATCACATGTTATATCAACATGTTCCTCTAATGTTAATAATTTAAAATTTTCTCTAAGATACACTTTTTCTAAAAGTGTATCTTTTATTATCATTAGACTATGGATTTTTATTCCAACAACATCTAGTTTATTTATTAAATCAATGTTCTTAATCATCATATCTTTTGTTTCATAAGGTAATCCATTAATTATATGTACTACAACATTAATATCATATTTACGTAACATAGTTACACTTTCTTCAAAATCTTCAACTGTATAACATGTGTTTAAAAATTCTAGTGTTTTATTATGTGTACTTTGTAATCCTAATTCTACAGTGATTGGGATTTTTTTATTTAGTTCGCTAAGGTAAATACAAACTTCCTCGTTAATGCAATCACATCTAGTTGCTATAGCAATTTCTTTGATATCCTCATTTATGTTCAGTACTTGAGAATAAATAGAATCTAATTTTTCAACAGAAGCATAAGTATTACTATTTGCTTGGAAATAAGCAATGTAAAAACTATCTTTCCATTTATTGTCCATTATTTCTTTTATTTGATAAAATTGATCATGTATTGATAAATCTTTTTTTCCAGCAAAGTCTCCGCTTCCACTTTTAGAACAATAAATACAACCTCCAGTACCGCGAGCACCATCTTTATTAGGGCATGTAAATCCTGCGTTTAAAGATATTTTACACACTTTTTTTCCGTATTTCCATTTGTAATATCTATCAATTGTATTATATCTTTTTTCATTATCTATTATATTCATATTAATCACCTTAGTATATTGTATCACAAAAAAATAAATTTAAAAAACTAATATAGTTTTGTATTTAGAATTTGAATTTTATGGTATAATATTTTTACATAAATATTTTTAAGATGTGAGGTGAAATTATGTTTAGTAAACTAAAAGTTGTACTTTTTAATCCAAGATTTATTAGTTTATATTTAAAAGAAAATGTACTTAAAACTTTATTGGGTATTTTTGCAGCAATTACTATTGCTTTAATTCCAAGCATAGTAGAAGTGTCAGTAAAAAATGAAATTTCTGCTGAATTTAAAACATATCTATTAGAGGTTACTAAAACTGCAAATATTGAAACTGCATATATTTCTAACGGTGAATTATTTTATGAGAGTACCTATGAGTATAACGCATATTATTTTGATATATCAATTGGTGATTCTAATACTGAATTTAGTGAAATTTATATACCAAAAATG
>JAWXUF010000024.1:0-17270 GCA_044432865.1 bacterium
AGATTTAGTAATATCTTCACCATTTAACACGACTTGTCCGCTAGATACTTTTTGTAATCCTGTTAATCCGTAAATTAACTCAGTTTGACCATTCCCATCAATACCTGTAATACAAACAATTTCACCTTGTTTTACATTAAAATTGATGTTTTCAACTATGTTTTTTTTACCTTCAGATGAATAAACTGATAAATCTTTAACATCCAAAATGACATTACCAACTTTAGTATTACTTTTATTTTCCACTACTTCAATATCTCTACCAACCATTAGTCTAGATAACTCTTCTTTCGATGTATCTTTAACATCAACAGTTGTTACATATTTACCTTTTCTTAAGATAGTACATCGATTTGCTACTTCCTTAATTTCGTTTAATTTATGTGTTATAAATAATATTGATTTTCCTTCTTTAGCGAAATTTTTCATAATAGTCATTAACTCATCAATTTCTGCTGGAGTTAATACAGCAGTTGGTTCATCAAATATTAAAACTTCATTATCTCTATATAACATCTTTAAGATTTCCACACGTTGCTGCATCCCCACAGTAATATTTGAAATTAAAGAGTCTGGATTAATTTTTAATCCATACTTATTAGAAATCGACATTATCTTTTCATATGATGTTTTTTTATCTAAAATACCATTTTTTACAGTTTCTGCACCTAACATGATATTTTCAAGCACTGTAAATACATCAACTAATTTAAAATGTTGATGTACCATTCCAATACCCAAGTCATTTGCATCGTTTGGATTGTTAATCTTGACCACATTTCCATTCATCAAGATTTCACCCTCTTCAGGTTCATACAATCCAAATAAAACGCTCATTAAAGTAGATTTACCTGCTCCATTTTCACCTAATAAAGCATGTATTTCTCCTTTTTTTAATTTTAAGGTAACATTATCATTAGCTATGATACCTTTAAACTTTTTAGTTATATTATTCATTTCAATTACATATTCATTCATAAAAATACCTCTATTCATCAAAAAATGATAAAAGGGTGGTAATACATCTACCCACCCTTTTTAATTTATTTATTTTGTAAATGATATTACATTAACACAAGATAAGTTAAATAACGATTCTAATGCTGCTGCACTACTAACAGTTTGAGTAGTTGGATTAACATAATAAGCAGTGTTTGATGTAGCTCTTGCTAATTGAATTTTGTTTACTACTGTTGTGTAATCAGATACTGTAAAAGTATCAAATCCCCAAGATGTTTTATCAGTTGGTAACCCAACATATTGAGTAGATGTTGTTGTTGTACCTAAACCTAATGTATCAATGTCAGCAGAAACTGTTGACCAGTTGTCAGTGAAGAAAATATCTAATACAGTTTCAACAGAGTTAGCTAAACCTTTAGTTGCTGATGTTAAAACGAAATTACCTTCTGCACCATTATTTGTATAGTTACCATCTTTATATTGATCAACGTCAACACCAATCATTTTACCTTTGTAACTATTTGCTATAATTGCATCTTTTACAGAAGTCCAAATTCCACCACCACATGAGAATACTACATCAACAGGATCTGAAGATGAACCAAACCATGAAGTCATTAAGTTATCTGATTCTTGATTTGCAACGAAATCTCCGATATAGTTATATCTCATGCTGATTGAATCAGCACCAAGACCTAAATCTGACGCTGCTTTTTCAGCACCTTGTACATATCCATATCCAAAACGAGTAACAGCAGGCATTTCTACTCCACCCATAAATCCTAAACTTCTATTTCCATCCATTACAGCTGCATATCCAGCTAAGTAACCAGCTTGTTCTTCTTGATAATTTACACAATAAACATTGCTGTAATCTTTTGTTTCATCATAAACTGCACCAAATGTACTATCATTTTTATATGAACCATCTAATAATAAGAAATTAGTATCTGGATAAGTTTGTGATGCATTACAAATGATTGATTCAAATAAGTACCCTGGTAAAACAACGATTTCAGCTCCACCTCTTACTGCTAATTGAACTGAATTCCATCTGTCTTGATCTGTTGCATCTGCTGGTTGATAGTAATTATATGTAACTTCATTTTCTTTACAATAATTAAGAATCCCATTCCATGAACCCTCATTAAAACTTCCATCATTAATAGTTCCCTTATCTGTAACTAATGCAACTGTGTACTCTGTTGAGTCACAACCTGTTGCTGCTAAACCTAAAACACAAAGCGATATAACTGATAATAATTTTTTCATTTTCTCTTTTCTCCTCTTTATTGTTTTAAATTACCAAAAAACTCCAAACTAATAACATTAGTTTGGAGTCTTCAAAAGTGTAGTATAATAGTCATTCAACTAGTATTTTCCATGCACTATTATACAACCTTGTTAGCCTCTCTGAACTAAGTTAAAGGTAATTCAACTATAGAGTAACATACTTTTTTTATTTTGTAAATACCATTAACAAAATATGGAATATTGTCATAAATTTTATTTACGTGCATATTTATTAATTAGGTGATCTATTTGATAAAAGATATTATTAACTTCATTAAAAAAAATTTGTTGAATCTTTTTGTTCTAGTGATATTATATCAACTAATAATTTGTGTATTGACTTTCAATTCTCAAAATTTTCAAATTCTATTAATTGAAATTATTATTTTAGGAATAATAATGCTATTTGATTACTTTAAAAGAGAATAATAATCGCTAAACAACAACGTTTTATAAATAAAAAAGTTCTATAATTTAATAGAACTTTTTTATTTATAATCTGAAAAATGAGTTAAGAAATTTGATATTCTTCTACTTAATTGAATGTATTTATTACATGCATTATTAATATCTACTAAATCAAAATCGATATTTATTACATAAATATATAACACTAAAAATTTAAAATAAATTTTATAAAAATTATTTTCATACGGATCAATAATTTGTGATATAACAGTATGCCAATCTAAATTTATATGATCACATTCGACATATAATCTCGCTAAATCAGAAATAAATATCCCTCTATATGCATTATCAAAACTTATTATTTTCTTATTGTATAAGTGATTTAAATCTAAATTGCCATGATTCAATGCATACACTACACTTATTTTTTCATCAATATAGTTATGAATTTTCTTTTGTAAATTATACATTATAATTTTTGTATCTAAAAAAATACTATATTTACTAAGTATCACCCAATCAAAATCATTTTTTGATTGTTTAACTTCTGCTTCTCTTATGTACATTTCAAGCATTTGGAATTTATAATCAGTCTTCTTATAGGTACGAAATAAATATTTATAATTTTTCTTATTTAACTTTTTTTCATAAGAAGTTCCTTTATGTACTACTGTTATAGAATCAAGAAGTTGTTGTGTTTTCTTAAGTACTGGTATATTTAATTCCGTTTCATACTTGTATAAAAAAAATAAGCCTTCATTTATTCTAAATTTTTTCAAAGGATAACTAACAGTACTGATTTGTTGTTGTAATAGAAAATTATATATTTCATTACACTTACTTGATACAAGCTTTGTAATATATTTTTGGTCTTCAATGCAAAACAAAGTAACATTCGCAGTTACTTTGTTGATATTAGTAACTTTATTATTAAAATATTGTTCTAATAGATCCTTTAATTTGTTGTTCAAATAATTAACCTTGTTTTATCACTTGTTAATTTTTTAAAACAGTTATCTACTGATAGATTATATTTGAATGCTAATTTATCAATACTATCTACATTTACATTGAATAATACTTTCACATTTACAAAGTCATCTTTTAAATTTGAATGAATCTTTTCTTCATTATCTACATACTTAATAGGTAATTCTTCCCTTATTCCTGAGTTATCTAATAAATCTTCATAAGATGAAGTTACTGTTTCTTTTATATCTTCAATTGTTGTATCTTCTAAATATGAAATATCAACTTCTTTAAAAGATAAATCTTCGTTATCAAATGCATGTTCTACTTCACTTATTTCTACATCTAAATTATATTCAACATTTATCCCTTGATTATCAATAACATTAATATCTACATTTGTTAAAGTTAAGTTTATTAATTCTTTATCCCCTAAATTTAATTCAAAAGGTAATGAGATAACTTTATCAAAACATTCTAGTTCATTATCAAAATAATTAATTTTTATTAAGATATTAGTTTTATATATTTCATTTTCTTTTACACCATCTTCAAGTACTGTTTCATATTTATTTAATTGATTAATTTGAGGAATTGGAAAATATTCCATTTCATTAATTTCAAAATTCATTTCTTCATCTCCTTATTAAATATATATGTAAATTTTTTTATTATAGAACAAAAAAAGAAAACTTAATTTAAGTTTTCTTCTATAAATAATAAAGTTTTTTCAATACCAAATTTTTCTTCTGATGAAGTTTCAATTACAGTATCTGTTTTTTCTAAGTTAAAGTGTTTAATTATCATATTTTTATTCTTAGCTCTCTCGCTTTGATTTAACTTATCTCTTTTTGTTAAAATGATTGCTGTTTTAATTCCACAATACTTAAGATATTCATACATTTGAATATCATGAGTTGTTGGGGGATGACGATAATCAATTAATAAAAAAGCAACTCTTAAGTTTTTTCTTGTTGTTAAATAATGTTCAATCATTTCACCAAAAGCTTCTCTTAACGATTTACTAACTTTTGCATATCCGTAACCAGGTACATCCACAAAGTAAAATTCTTTATTAATAAAGAAATAATTCAATGTTTGAGTTTTACCTGGATTAGAAGATGTTTTAGCTAAACCTTTGTGGTTACATAACCCATTAATAAAAGAACTTTTCCCAACATTACTTCTACCACAAAATAAAAATTCTGGTAGTACATCTTCAGGTAAATGTTCTGTTCTAGTTCCACTTGTAATATATTGCGCTTGTTTAATTTTCATTTTAATACCTCTTAAATAAATCTTTTGTTAAAAAGACTGTTGCCATATCTTTATGAGATTTATCTATCTTTCCGTGAAAGTCACTTCCTGCAGTTACAAATAAATTATATTCTTTTGCTAATTCAATAAATTCTAAATGTTCATTTTCTTGATTTAATGGATAAAATCCTTCTAGTCCATCAACACCTAGTTTTATAATATCTACAGGTTTATTTTTTTTCAATAATGTTGGATGTGCTAGTACAGTTATCGCACCAGAAGACTTCAACATTTCAATTCCTTCTTTAGTTGTTATTCTAGCAGCTTCAACATATGCTTTTGACTTGCTGCTTAAATAAAATCTACATTCATCTTCAGTAATATCGTTATTAGACATTAAGGCTCTTGCTAAGTTACCTCTAGTAATCATACCTTTTTCTTCTTTGAATAAATCATAACTGATATTTAAATTATATTCATCTCTTAATAATTCACACATTTTTTTTGCTCTAATATGTCTTGAAACAAACTGGTCCTTAGAATACTCATTAATATTATCAGGAATACCATTTAGGAAATATCCTAAAATATGAACTGATTCATCGTTATGTCTTGTTGATAACTCTAAACCTTTAATTAATTCAATGTCATATTCTTTACAATATTTAACAGCTTCTTCTACTCCAGCAACACTGTCATGATCAGTTAGTGCTATATGTGTCAGACCTTTTTCTTTTGCTCTTTTTATTAATTCTTCAACTGTATATGTTCCATCTGAATGAACAGAATGCATATGTAAATCTGCCTTCATATAAAACACCTACGCTTTCTTTACTACTTCCGACTTTAGTTTCATAGCACCAAAACCTTCAATGTTACAATCAATGTTATGTCCATCTTTTGCATCTGGTACTAATCTAATTCTTTTTACTTTAGTACCGATTTTAATACTGCTTGAACTTCCTTTTACTTTTAAATCTTTTACTACTACAACTGCATCACCATCTTGTAATACATTTCCGTTAGCATCTTTAATTACGATTTCTGTAGTTTCTTCTTCGCTCCATTCATGAGCGCACATAGGACAAATAAATAACTCATTATCTTGATAAGTAAATTCACTTGCACATTTTGGACAATTTGGTAAATTCATATTTTTACTCCTTTTGTATATTATATTTTTTTTGGTAAATACTAACAAATAACAAGGGGGAATATTATGCTATTTGTTATATTAATTTTTTTAATTTATAAATTATTTTTTTTAGAAAGATTTACTTTATTTAAACGTAAATCTTTACCTAAAATTTGTTTGTTTATAAATAGTGAAAATCCTAAAGCAATTTTAAGGATTTTAGCATTACAATCATATCCTAAAAATTTATTTGATGTATATATAAATAGTAATGAATCATTTAATTTTAAATTTAATGTATTTGAATATAATCTAGATACAATTAAAAATAACAATTATGATTTAATATCTATTGTTGATAGTGTAATAGATATTAATTATTTATATTATACAGCGAATGACTATTTAGAGGGCTATGATATAATTACTGGTACATCACATTATAACATTTCTACAATATTAGTTAAACAATGTTACAACATATTTTTTAATAATAAAATTTGTGAAAGTTCTTTTTCATTTATTCCGTCTCTTTTAACTACTGATGTGAAGTTATATGATACAATAACATTAAAGAGAATTTTACTACAAAATACAAATAAAATAAATGTAAATACTAACATAAAAATATTAGATGAAACAGATATATTCAATGATTTTACATTTAAAATAAATCCTTTATCTAAAGGAAAATTTTATTGTAAACTATATTTTATTTTAATATCATTATTAATTATATTCATAACAAATAACACTATATACTTATTAATACTTTCATACATTTTATTATGTATTTCAAATATGTATTTTTTATATAAAAACCATGAGATAAAAATAATCCCTGTAATCTTTTTACCACTAAATTTTATCGTACTTTTTATTAAATCATTACTTTTCAGATTCAATAATAAACGTAGCAACATTAAGCCCGTCTAAACAACTAGAAGTTATACCACCAGCATATCCAGCACCTTCCCCGATAGGGTATAAATGAGGAATGTTAGATTGATAATTCTCATCTCTTTTGATTCTTACTACACTACTACTTCTTGATTCAACTGCTGTTATTACTGCATCATCGAAATTAAATCCACGCATTCTTCCATTCATCAATTTAATTCCTTCTCTTAATGCATTATAAACAAAATCAGGTAATACTTTACTTAAATCAGCGAAGATATATCCATTTGGATAAGTAGGTTTAACACTTCTTAATTTAGTAGCTACTTCTCCATTTAAAAACTCTTTTACTAAGTTAATAGGAGCTTTATAAGAACTACTATAATCATAGCATAATTTTTCATATTTGCTTCTATAATACAAACCATCTAATGGATCATTTTTATAATAATCTTCTACTTTAACATTAACTAATAATGCTGAGTTAGCATTATCTAAATCCCTAGCATTATAACTCATACCATTAGTAACAATTGTACCTTCATCATTATTAGATGATACAACCATACCACCAGGACACATACAGAATGTATAGATATCTCTATTACATGCTTTAACATTTAGTTTGTATACAGCTTGTTCTTTAATCTCTTTATTATCAAATTGAACTTTATTAATTAAAGATTGTGGATGTTCTATTCTAACACCCATACTAAATGGTTTAGGTTCTAATTCAACTTTTTTATCTCTAAGTAATTCATATGTTTCATTAGAAGAATGCCCTACACCTAGAATTAATTTATCACAGTTAACTTCTACTTCTTTGTTAGTTAAATTATTTAATAATGTTAATTTATAAGAGTTTGTATAATTAAAATTAATTAAAGTATGTGAGAACATAAATGTACCACCTAATTCAATAATTTCTTCTCTTATTCTTTTAACAACATGAACTAAATAATCAGTACCTATATGAGGATTACCATCAAAATAGATATCAGGTTTAGCACCATGTTTAATAAATTCCTTTAATATAAATCTAATTCTTTTATCTTTTAGATTTGTTGTTAATTTACCATCAGAAAAAGTACCAGCTCCACCTTCTCCAAAGACAACATTAGAGTTAATATCTAATTTATCACCTTTAAAAAAGTTTTCAATATCTTTAGTTCTATCTTCTACTGCTTTTCCACGTTCAACTACAATAGGTTTAAATCCGCTTCTAGCAAGCATTAAAGCACTAAACATACCACTAGGTCCAAATCCTACAACAACAACTTTAGAAGGGTTTTCTACAGGAGGTAATACATACTCATCTGTATAGTTAAAATCTTTTGTTAAATTTTTTTCTTCTAATAATTTTCTATTTAATTCTTTCACTTCAAAAACTACAGCATATAAATAAAATATTTTAGGTTTTTTTCTTGAGTCAATTGATCTTTTAATTAGTTTAAAGTTATCAACATCATCTAACCCATATTTAAGTAATATATAACTTTTTGTTTCTTTTTCATTTAATTTCTTAGAAGATCTTATTTCTCTAATACATACTTGCATATATCTTCACCAACTTTCATACCACTATTAAATGCAAACCATAAATTATACCCACCACATAATCCATCAATATCAAGTATTTCTCCTGTAAGGAATACTTTTTTATATTTAATAGATTCAAAGCTATTAACTTCTTTTAAGTTAACTCCACCACGAACTACTTGTGAAAACTTATAGTCATATAATCCATTTACATTTAATCTAAATTTTTTATAGGAATTAATAAAATCAACTAATTGTTCATTTGATAATTCATCAATATTTTTATTCTTATTATTAATTAATTTTATTATTTTATTTTCTAATGAATATTTAAAGCAATTTATTGTATTTAAATTTTTATTAGATATTTTTTTTATAATATCTTCAACCGAATCATTTGGAAAGAAATCTATTTCAATACAATCACCTGTTTGATATTTTGCACTTAAATTCATAATACAAATACCACTTAAGCCATCATTCTTAAATTGAATTTCACCTTTTTGTTCGATTATAATATTACTATTTCTAATTAAAGAAACTTTTGCTTGTTGTCTTATTTCTTTCATATCTTTAATTTGATTTGAAATAAATCCAACTAATGATTGTTCTAACTTTGTTATACTAAAATCATTTTTTAATAAACTATATACATTATTATTGTATAAAGCCTTTGAGCCAATTGATATAACAATATAATCATATTTTTTATTGTTTATTAATTTATTTTTAAAATCAATATTTTTCACTTCAGCATTTAATAAAATATTTACATTAGTATCTGATAATCTTTCTTTAAAGAAATTGATTACCATTGATGCAGTTTTACTATATGGATATAATAAGTTATTATCATTGGTTAATTTCAGATTATACTTATTAAAATAATTTAAATAAGATGTTTTATCAAAATCATTAACAAAATCTTTAATATAATTAGTATTATTAAAATAATTTTCATTAATATCTAAATTACCTAAATTACATTTACCACCACCAGTAGCAGCAAGTTTTTTAAGAATTCTATCTTCTTTTTCATATAAATCAACTTTAATATTTTTATTCAATTCTTTAATGGCTAAAGCAGTCATTACACCACTTGCTCCTGCACCTATAATTGCAACATTCATTTTATCACCTACCAAGAGTAAATGCACCAATTAAAGGTGCATTTATTATTTATTTTATATTATTTAATACTTCGTTTATATGATTACCATATTCTAATGCTTCATCATATTTGAATAATAATTCAGGCATTTTTCTAGCTTTAACTTTTCTAGATAATTCTTTTTTTAAGAATCCTTTAGATCTTTGTAAAACTACATCTGCTTTATCTTTTAAAAAGACTGGTACAATATAATATACTGTAGCAAAAGATAAGTCTTTAGTAACTCTTACTTCTGTAATTGTAACACTAGATAAATGATCATCTTTAGCTTGAGTCATTAATAATAAAGATAATTCTCTTTGAAGAGTCTTTGCTAATCTATCTACGTTTAAACTCATTATTTTCTTTTAACTTCACGCATTACTGATGCTTCGAAGATATCTCCTTCTTTAATATCATTAAAGTTTTCGATCATAATACCACACTCATATCCGTTTCTAACTTCTTTAACAGAATCTTTAAAACGTTGTAGTGTAGACATTTTTCCTTCATGAACAACGATACCATCTCTAATAACACGCATTAATGAATTTCTTTCGATTACTCCATCAGTTACAAATGATCCAGCAATTGTTCCTAATTTAGAAACTTTAAATAATGCTCTAACTTCTGCTTGACCAGTTACTACCTCTTCAAAAATAGGATCTAACATACCAGTTAAGGCAGCTTTAACTTCATCTAAAACTTTATAAATTACACTATATAATCTTATCTCAACACCTTTATCAGATGCTGCTTGTCTTACTTGTAAACTAGGTCTAACATTAAACCCAATAATAATTGCATTTGAAGCAGCTGCTAAAATAATATCAGTATCAGTAATAGCACCAACGCTATCACGAATGATATTTACTACAGTGTTTTCAACATCAATTTTAGCAATTGATCCTTTTAATGCTTCTAATGACCCAACAACGTCTCCTTTGATGATTAAGTTTAATTCTTTTCTTTTATCATCTAACTTAGAGAACATTTGTTCTAATGAAACTGGTTTAGTAGCATATTGTTGAACTTTTGAACGATGTTTTCTAGCATCAGCAATATCTCTTGCTTGTCTTTCTTCAGTTAAAACCATAAATTTATCCCCAGCATTAGGAACTTCATCTAAACCTGTAATTACAACAGCTTTTGAAGGTAATGCTTCAGTTATTTTACGTTTTAACTCATCTTCCATACTTCTTACTTTACCACATGTATCCCCACAAACTACGTTATCTCCAACTCTTAATGTACCGTTTTGTACTAATAAAGTTGCAACAGGTCCACGACCTTTATCTAATTGCGCTTCAATAACTGTACCAGTAGCAAGTCTTGTTGGGTTAGCTTTTAATTCTAATAATTCAGCTTGTAATTGAACCATTTCTAATAATCCATCGATATTAATTCCTTTTAATGCAGAAATTTCAACATAAATTGTTGAACCTCCCCATTCTTCTGGTACTAATTCAAATTCAACTAATTCTTGCATAACTCTATCTTTGTTAGCACCTGGTTTGTCAATTTTGTTCACAGCAACAATAATTGGACAATTAGCTGCTTTAGCATGTTGAATTGCTTCTTTTGTTTGAGGCATTACACCATCATCAGCAGCAACTACTAAAATAATTAAATCTGTTACTTTAGCACCACGAGCACGCATTTGAGTAAATGCAGCATGACCTGGAGTATCGATAAATGTAATTAATTTATCATTTTTCTTAACTTGGTAAGCACCGATATGTTGTGTAATCCCACCAGCTTCACTGTTAACTACTTTAGAATTTCTAATATAATCTAATAATGTTGTTTTACCATGATCAACGTGACCCATAATTGTTACAATACAAGGTCTTTCCGCTAAATCTTTTTCATCATCGATTATTTCAAATTCATCAAATCTAGTAACATCCGTTACTACTTCATCTTTAACTTCATAATCAAAATCCATTGCTAATAATTCAATAGTTTCACGATCAAGAGCTTGATTTTGAGTAGCGATTACACCTGTTAAGAATAATTTCTTAATTAATTCAGCACTAGTTTTACCTAATCCAGTAGCTACTTCAGCAAGAGTCATCCCTTGCGAGAAAATCAATACACCTTTTTCATCTTTATTTACATTTTGAGCAGGAATATTTGATTTACGAACTTCTTTTTTAGGTGATTCTTTTTTTACTATTTTCTTTGCCATATAATCACATTCTCTCTTTCATTTTATTTGCAAATCCTACATCTGTTATAGTAACAACTTTACGATTTTTATTCCCAATTGCATTCGACAATTCATCAGTATTAAAATCTTTTATTAAAGTTATATTATAAAATCCGCATTTATCAGTTATTTTTTTTGTAGTATTTATCCCAGCGTCATTAGCTAAAAAAACTAATTTTGCTTCTTTTTTTTGAATAGATTTAACAGAAAAATCTTCTCCAATTACAGTTTTTCTTGCTCTATGTGCAAGTCCTATTAAATTAAGCAGATAAATCACCTACAATTTTTCTTAATTCATCATAAACTTCATCGTTTACTTTGACTTCTAATTTACGATCTAAAATTTTTATTTTTTGGGCTTTATTAATCACTTCAATATCAGCTTTTAAATAAGCACCTCTACCATTAGCTTTACCTTTTAGATCTACTACAACATCTTGTTCTGGTGTTCTAACGATTCTAATTAAATCTTTTTTTGGTAATTGTTCTCTAGTTAATACGCACGAACGCATTGGAACTTTTTTTACCACGCAAGACCTTCTTCGTTTGCTTGAGTTTCAGATTTAATATCGATATGAGACCAACCAGATGCTTCTAAGAATAAACGAATATTATTTCCTTTACGACCAATTGCTAATGAAACTTGATCATCAGGTACAACAACAACACATTGTTTTCTCTCTACATCAATAGATGCAACAGAGATAACATCAACAGGTTTTAAAGCATTTCTAATTAAAATTTCAGGTTCAGTACTAAATTTAAATACTTCTAATCTTTCACCATTTAATTGAGCAATGATTTCATTAATTCTTGAACCACGTTCTCCAATAATTGCACCAACAGCATCAACTTTTTCATTATTAGATAATACACAAACTTTAGTTAATCTACCAGCTTCACGGCTAATACCTTTAATTTCAACAATACCTTCAGCAACTTCTGGAATATATTTTTCTAATAATCTTACAACTAATTTAGGATGAGTTCTTGTACAATTTAAGAATACACCTTTTTTAGTTTGGTCAATTTTACTAACATATACAGACATTTTATCTCCAGGCCAGAAATTTTCTCCAGGAATTAACTCTTCTGCTCTAATTGAAGCATATGTAGTATCATCAATTCTTAATTTAACGAATTTTTCATTTACATCTAAAACTTGTAATGTTAATAATTCTTGATCAAATTGTTTGAATTTTTCTAATGTAGTTTCTTTTTCAAAGTTTTTAATATTTTGAGTTAAAACTTGTTTAGCTTGAGAAACTGCATGTCTTCTAAAATCTTTGATAACGATTGGAGTTTCAATAATATCTCCAATTTTAGCATATGTTTTAATTTGTTTTGCTTCTAATAAAGAAACAGGTAGTGCATCAAGTACATCTTCCATTGGGAAATCTTCTGATACAACTTTTTTTCTTGAATACATGTTGATTTCATTTTTTTCTTGTTTGAATTCAACTCTTACACATGTATTACCATTTTCTCTTTTATATGCATTTACTAATCCTTTTGCGAATGCATCTAAAATTTTATCAATATCTAAATTTCTTGCTTCTGCGAACATCTCTAATTGTTTAAAAAAATCTTTACTTATCATTTATGTACTTCCTCCTATATGTGTACAGCTAATCTTATATAGATTATTTCTTCGTAATTTATTTTGTAAATTTTCATTCTACCTTTTAAATTTACTTTTACTTCTAGAACATTATCAACAACGTTCTGTAATTTCCCCTCATAATTTGAACCTTCAACTTCTAAATAAACATATGAATCAATGTATTTGATTACTTGTTCTAAGGAATGCAATTCTTTTTCAGCACCTGCTGATGAAACTTCTAACATATATTCTTCCCAATCTTGATCATATGCATCTAATTGTTCAGCTAAATATGAGTTAATAACAGCAAGCTCATCGATATCAACAACACCTTCACTATCAAGTAAAACTTCTAGTATTTTCATACCATATTCTTTCTTTAATTTTAAAGAATAAATAAACAGTTCTTTACCTTCTAAATAAGGAGTTAGAATATTTCTTACAACCTCTATATTCAATTTATCACCTTCCTATAATAATTAAAATGAGTGAGACAATTACGCCTCACTCAAATTCTTAATATTATTATAACATAGTTAAAACAAAAAATCAAATTTATGCAATTTCGTTTACTAAACTATATCTTTTTACTAATGCAATTTTAATATCTCTTAATAATTCAGATATTACTTCAATATTATTTGATTTTTTAATTTCTTTAGTTAATTTATCTAAAGAAGAATTAATGTTAACATTTACAGCATTAACAAATTCGCTTTTATCTTCTTCTAAATCATCAAATTCTTCTTTCATTAAAGATAAAATCTCGATAATTTTTTCATCGTTTGTTAAAGTAATAATTTTATTTGCTTTTTTAGTGAATTCATCACCAATGTATTTAGATTTTGCCATAATACCCTCCGAAATTTAATATAAATAAAGTATAACATAATAAGACAATATCTTCAATAAGAAATATTTTTAAATTTGTTTTATTGGACTTTTATAAAAAAGAGGTGTAGAATAAAATAATATTGGAGGATACATCATGAAAAAAGCATTATACGCAGGATCTTTCGACCCTATTACAAACGGACATTTAGATATAATTAATAGAGCTAGTAAAATAGTAGAACATTTACATATTGTAGTTTCATATAACAACAGTAAACAAACAAATTTAACTGTAGAAGAAAGAATTGAACTTATCAAAAAAGTTACTTCTCATCTTAAAAATGTAACTGTAACATCATCAAATGGATTAACAGTTCATTACGCTAAAGAACATAACATACAATTATTAATTAGAAGTTTAAGAAATTATCAAGATTATGAAGCAGAATTCTCATTATTTCAATATAATAAAGATATCGATAATGATATTGAAACAATGTTACTTCTTCCTTCTAGTAAAAATATTTTCATTTCTAGTACAGCTATTAGAGAATTATTACATCACCAATGTGATATTACTAAATATGTACCAGACCAAATTGCACCAGACATAGTAAGACTATTTAGTGAAAAGAGTAAGTAATTACTCTTTTTTTGTTATATAAACTAGTATTAAACATATATTTATTTAGGTGATCTGCTTGAATATTTTAAAAGGCGTATTAATTGGTATAACAATGATGATCCCGGGTTTATCCGGAGGAAGTTGTGCAATGGTATTAAATGTTTATGAGAAATTAATGAATTGTATTGATAATATAAATATCAAAAATATTATATTTCTTTTGAAACTATCAATAGGAATAATTTTTGGTATATTCATATTTTCCTTTTTTTTATATAAATTTACTTTATTTGAATATTTTAATTCCCTTGTTATTTTCATTATAATTTTAAATATTTTATTTTTACTAAAAGAATATAAAAAAATAAATCTATTATACATTACATTAGGATTACTTGGTTACATATCAATGTTAATAATCAAATCCTTAACAACATATACAATAGACTTAAATGTAATCACATATTTAGCAATAGGATTATTACTTGCAATTAGTTTAATACTTCCTGGTCTAGGCGCAACATATGTTTTATATATACTTGGGTTATATGAAAAATTAAATATTGCATTGTCTTCATTTGATTTTATGTTTTTATTTAGCATTGGTTTATCAACAATTATTGGAATATTAGTATCAGCTAAAATGATAAATCAAATTTTGAATAAAGATAAATTTATTATTTATAGTTTAGTAATTGGATTATTAATTGGTGGAATATAAAAAAATCCTTAGAAAATTTCTAAGGATTTTATGCTGGTTGTGTAATTAAATTTAATTCTTTTCTAGCTACAAAATAATAAATACCAACACTTGCTAACATCGCAAAAATATTACTTATTAACATTCCGTACCATATAGCATCAGCACCCATATTAAATACATTAATTAATGCCCAAACTAATAATACTCTAAATAACCATAATCTTACTAATGAAACAACAAATACATATCTTGGTTTTTTCATCCCTTGGAATATACCAAAGAATATTTGCATTACTGTCCAAGGAATAGCTGATATTGTATATACATTCATTCCCTTAATAATATAATCGTAAATAATGTAATCAAAATTACCTTCACTATCTGTAGCGAATAATGATGCAAGCCACTCGCGGACTAAGAATAAAACAACTAATGATACAGATACTATCGCTAACGAAAGTATTATCCCTTTCACTTTTGCTTCTTTTATCCTAGCGAGATTTTTCACCACTAAATTTTGACTTACTATTGCAACTAAGGCGGCTCCAAACCCACCACTAAAACTAAATATTATTGAGTTAAATCTATTAATTACTCCATAAGCTGATTGAACATCTTCACCTAAGGAAAGAGCAAATGAATTAATAAATGCATTACCAAATGATTGAGTAGATTTTTCAACAATAATCGGCATAGCAAATATTAACAATGTTGCAATAATTGCAAAATCAATTTTAAAATCACTTTTTGTTATTTTAAGTTCATCCTTCTGAATGAAATTAACATATAAACCAACTACTGATATTAACGCTGATGAAGCTATAGTCGAATATCCTAACCCAGCAATACCCATTTCAAAATGATAAATAAATACATATGATAAAACAAGTTTTAAAACAATTGAAGCAAAGTTAACAATCATAATTCTTCTATTGTTACCAATTGCTCTTTGTTGACCTGTGAAAATATCATTGTAAAATCTTAAAGGTAAAGATATTATAATTAATCTAAAGTAAATTACAGCAGCATCAAGCATATCCTCTTCTGCACCAAATATTTTTAAAATTAATTCAGCGAATATTAAACAAAATACAAAGCAAACTACTGAAACAAGTAATGTTATAAGTATCATTTGAAAATGATATTTTTTAGCAGATTCAAAGTCTTTTACTGCAAGCGCCCTAGCAATCAAAGCAGTTGCTGCAACACTAAGACCAGCACTTATAGCAAGTATAATCGCATTTATAGGAGAAACAAACGTTGTTGCACTTAATGCAGTTTTCCCTATTTCCGAAGAAAAGAATGTATCAAATAATGCAAATACTTCAGTAACCATACTTGTTAAAGCAACAGGTAAACTTATTAATAATAATGTTTTCCAAATATTATCAAATAATATAAGATTCCTTTTTTTATCTACATTAGACTTTTCCATTTTCTCAACTCCTTTCAATGCACTTTTTAAAGTTTATCATAAAAGTTAATTTTTTACAATTAAAATTAAAAAATAGCATAGTTAAAACATTTATTTAAAAAGAAAAAGAACTAGATATACTAGTGAACTAGTCAAGTAAAAGTGGACAATTAAAAAAATTATTTAAACCCTAATTGGATTTTATATTCAATTGGGGTTTTATATTTTAATTTATGACTAGGTCTTATATTGTTATAATCATAAA
>JAWXUF010000025.1:0-17125 GCA_044432865.1 bacterium
CATTACTAACATCAAATGTAATTGTATAAGTATTTGCTGTAAAACTTGCATAAAGATTGATATCTTCTTTTTTAGAATTATCAAATAATTCAGTAAATTCAGCATCATAATACCATCCATTGAATGTATATCCAACTTTAACTGCATCATTTAAATTTAATACATCTGCTTCATCAAATCCAAATGGATTGTCTGTATCATTGATTCCACCGTTTAAATTATAAAATATTGCATAATCACAAATAATCCAATCAGCAACTAATGTTACATCATCAGCAATTGTCCAAGTACCATTTAAAGATATTTTTTCACCATTTAACATCCATCCAGCAAATGTATATTCATATCTTGACGTAAAAGGTAAGATGTATAAATCATCATATGTTACTACTAGTTCAGAAATTGCATCTCCAAATGCAGCATCAAATGTAATTGTATATTCATTTGCTTCCCATTTAGCTGTTAATTCATAATCAACTTCAGAATTTTCAGGAATAAATGTAAATAATGTATCATTTTCATCATACCAACCTGTAAATGTATATCCAACTCTTGTTGCATCAAAAATTTCTAATTGAGAGTTATTTCTATCGTAACCTGTTGGATTATTTCCTGGTAAAACTCCACCATTTGCATCAAAATCAATGAAAAATTCATTTTGTCTCCATAAAGCGTTTAATGTAATATCTCCAGCAATATTGTATTCAAAAGATTCTAAATCAACTAAATCAGTTTCTCCAGTTAAATACCACCCTAAGAATTCATGTCTATCTTTTGAAGAAACAGGTAAATCAATAACTGAATCATATTTTACAGTAATTGAATCAGTAAGCGTTCCACCATTCACAGCAAATTTAATAGTATATTCATTTGCTGTATATGTAACTGTTAATACCATGTCACCAACAATTGTTGTACTATAATCAAACTCATCAACAATATAGCTATATCCAGAAACAGCTAAATCAGGCATTGTTAATAAATTACCTTCTTCAACAAAAATTTCAATTTCTGAGTTATCTCTATTATCAAATTCTTGAATATATAAAATAGATAATATCATTGCTCTTCTAACATTAAATGTAAATGTAGTTTCACCATTTGAATTAGCTTCAGCATTTACAATAGTAAAACTGTTATCTCCTTCTTCTAAAGAGAAAATAGTATTACTTGAACCATTAACTTTAAAAGAAGATTCTGTAGAAACATAATCAGCAAAGTCAATTGTTTCAGTACTATTTGTAACAAATAGTTCATAGATATCATTCTTTAATTCAAATCCATCTACTAAAATACCATCAATTAACCAATCAGCTTCTAATACTACACCTTCAGTTAGAATAGCTTCAAAATCAAATAAATCATCCCCGTGAAACCATCCGTTAAAACAATAGTTATCTTTAGTGATAGCATTAGGAATAACACCGGCCTCACCTTCAGCAACTACTTGTCTTTCAACTGTTTCATCGCAGTTAGTATTAAATATTATAGAGTAGAATTGATCTAATTCAAAACCAAGATCTCCACTTACTAATGAAGTATACCAACTTGGTTCACTACTTGTTAATTCATATAATTCATTCCAAGAATTATACTTAACAGATTTCCATTCAATATCATCATTTACTAATCTAAATTCAATGTCTCCATTAGTGTATTCAGATTTCCATGTTGAATATGATGAATTATATCCATTTTGTTCTGCATATGTATACATAACATACATAGGGTCACTTTTATCAATACAACCTGTTAAAATAACAGCTAATACCATGCAAGCACCTATAAATAAAGCTTTTAATGTTTTAGTCATACAAACACCTCCGATATAAAATTATACCATAATGTTACATATTATTAAATAAACGTAGATTGTTTAAAAGTGAATGAATATTACATTTCCACTTCTTTTTTGTAATAAAACCACTCATTTTCTTGTAAAAAGTATCATTTATGCTTAATTTGCATATATTACCATAATTTTATATGTTTGAAAAATGCTCAATTTTTATTCGTTTTTTTTACGTTTATATTATATGAATATTTGATATATAACAAATAATTCAGGTATAAAACCATTTAATCATACAATTTTAGTTTAATAATTTTACAATTACAATGATGAAAAATATTGTATTTTTACTACATAAAAAAACTAGTACAAATTAAAAAAAGTCTATATAAAGCCATTTTACCTATACAAGATATAAGTAAATAATTGTTTCAACAAGCTTTTAAAAACAATTAACATTATAATCTTCTAGCAGAAAAAATTCTTATAAAGTTGATATCAAGATATTATAAATTAATATGTATTTTTATTTATTGTATAAATTTCAAATGATTATATACTTCTTCTTTTAAATTTACTTGATTTAACATGTAAAATATGATAAAATAAATAAGCATGGTAAAAACAGCTATTTATTTTTATTAGAAATTATCTTATCCCTGTAGGAGGATATAAGTAATCTCGCTGTTTAGGTGAACGTATATTATGTAGATAACCTAATAAAGAATAAATAATAACAATTTTTTCCAATGCAATAATAGACATTAGGAGGAAAATAATATGTCAAGATATACAGGACCATCTTGGAAGATTTGTAGAAGATTAAAATACTCAACTTCTGAAACAGGTAAAGAATTAGTTAAACGTCCATATGCTCCAGGGCAACACGGACAAAAACGTACTAAATTAAGCGAGTACGGATTACAACAACAAGAGAAACAAAAAGTAAGATTTACTTACGGTGTAAGTGAAAAACAATTCAAAAAGACTTTTACTGAAGCTTCTAAATTACCAGGAAAAGCTGGTGAAAACTTCTTAAGAGTTTTAGAAACTCGTTTTGATAACGTAGTTTACCGTTTAGGATTTGCTACTACTCGTGCTCAAGCAAGACAATTAGTAAACCACGGTCACTTCTTAGTTGATGGGAAAAAAGTAGATATCCCTTCATACAAAATTCAACCAGGTCAAGTTATCTCTTTAAAAGAAACTTCTAAAGACTTAACAATCGTTAAAACTGCTTTAGAAGCAATGGTAGCTAGAGTTGAATACGTATCATTTGATGATAAAAAAGTATCTGGTTCTTTAGTTAGATTACCTGAAAGAAATGAATTCTTACCAGAAATCAAAGAACAATTAATCGTAGAGTTCTACAACAGATAATAATTGATAGAGTTTAGCTTATGCTAGACTCTATTTTTTTATTGTAATTAATGATATAATTAAAAAGGTGATTATAATGAACATAGGAAGATCAAGCGAGATAATAAAAAATATTAAAAATCATAAAAATGATAGTACTGCTATAGTAGATGATTTATTTGTTTTATCATTATTAAAAAAACATAATATCAAAGTACATACATTTATTTACTGTGATGATTATGATTATAAAAGTGAATGTTTAGAATTAATTGAATATTTCAAATCAACTTCTACTTCTTATATCATAAGTAATAAAATAATGAAAACTTTAATGCATAAGGAAAATTGTTGTCATTTGATTGCTGAATGCGATTTAAATTTAGTTGAACTAAATAAATTAAAAGATAGTAAATTCCTTATTATAAATGATAGAATTGAAATACCTGGTAATCTAGGCACTATATACCGAAGTGCTGATGCAACAAATGTAGATGGTATTGTTTTAGTTGATGCTGTTACTAAATTAAATAATATAAAATTAGTACATGCATCAAGAGGAATGAATATATTAATAAAAACAGCCTACGCTTCATTTAAAGAAACAGTAGACTTTTTACTAGATAATAATTTCAATGTGTATATAGGAGAACCTGTAGAAGGAATTTCATATGATAAAGCAGCTTTTGACGGAAAAATTGCAATTGTAGTCGGAAGCGAAAGATATGGTAGTAATAAACTTTGGTTAGATTATGATGTAAACAAAGTTTTTATACCAATGGATGGAGAAATAACAAGTTTAAATGTTAGTATTGCTGCTAGTATATTAATGTATGAAGTAAAAAGAAAACAATAAAACCCATATCAATTAAGATATGGGTTTTTTTATTATTTAACACATTTTTTTGCTAATTCAATAAATGTATCAGGATCTAATGATGCTCCACCAACTAGTGCACCATCAATATTTTCTTTAGATAAAATATCATCAATATTAGATAGAGTTACTGACCCACCATATAAGATACGGATTTCTTCAGAAATACTTGCTCCATATAATTTTTTTATAACACTTCTTACTAATCCACATGCTTCATCAGCAACTTCAGGAGATGCTGTAACTCCTGTACCTACTGCCCAAATAGGCTCATAAGCAACAACAGTTTTAGGAACATCCATAGGATTAATATCTTTATACGCTTTTGTAATTTGATAAGTGATTCGATCTACTAGTAATCCAGCTTCACGCTCTTCAGGTGTTTCACCACAACAAACAATAGGTGTAATCTCATTATTTAATGCAGCAATCATTTTTTTGTTTACCGCTTCACTAGTTTCGTTATACATTTTACGACGTTCTGAATGCCCTAAAATTGCATATTCTACACCAGTTTGATTTAATAACTTAGGTGAAACTTCTCCTGTAAATGCACCACTATCTTCATAATGCATATTTTGTGCACCAATTCTTAACTGCTCACCTTGTCTTTTCACTAAACAGCGAAGTAACACAGGTTGCGAAAAAATAACAGTATCTACTAAACTTGAATCTGGAAGCTCTTGATTTACTGCGAAAATGAATTGTAAAGCTTCGTCTCTTGTTTTATTCATTTTCCAATTTCCTGCCATCATTGGTTTTCTCATATTTTTATCCCCTTTTTTTATTGTTAATTTTCTAAAAGTTCAGATATATCACGAATTGCATCTTCAGCACCATCACCGTTAGCTACTACTGTAACATTTTCACCACTAGGAATTGCTAACGACATTAATCCTAGGATAGATTTGATATCAACAACTTTATCATTGTAATGTAATTCGATTTCTACATCATATTTAGATGCAGTTTGAACAACTTTAGCTGCTAATCTAGCATGTAAACCAACAGTACTTTTAACTAAAATTTTCTTTTCCATAAGTATTTCCCCCCTTTTCAAAGATTTTATTTATCGTTAACACAGTCAACACCAGGAAGTGTTTTTCCTTCTAAATATTCTAATGAAGCTCCTCCACCAGTTGAAATGTGAGAGAATTTTTCTTCATATCCAAATTTAATTGCAGCTGCAGCAGAATCTCCACCACCTACGATTGTAGTTGCTTCAGTTAAATTTGCGATTGCTTCACAAACACCGATTGTCCCAGCAGCATAATTTGACATTTCAAATACACCCATTGGTCCATTCCATACAACTGTTTTAGCTGTTGATAATACATCAGCGAATAATTCTGTAGATTTAGGACCAATATCTAATCCCATAACATCTTCAGTTACTTCATTAACACTTACAGTATTACATTCAACAGAATTTGAGAATTCTTTTGCAACTACTGTATCAACTGGTAATACAATTTTACCATTTGCTTTTTCTAATAATTCTTTTGCTAAATCAACTTTATCAGCTTCACATAATGATTTACCGATATTTAAACCTTGAGCTTTAAGGAATGTAAACATCATCCCTCCACCAATAAGAATTTTATCAGCCTTTTCAATTAAGTTTTCAATAACTTCGATTTTATCACTAACTTTTGCTCCACCTAATACAGCAACGAAAGGTCTAGCAGGATTATCTACAGCACCACCGATAAATTTGATTTCTTTTTCTAATAAGAATCCAGCAGCTACTTCTTGTGAATTACTTGCAATTCCAACATTACTTGCATGAGCTCTATGAGCAGTACCAAATGCATCATTAACAAATACATCACCTAATGAAGCCCAATATTTACCTAATTCAGCATCATTTTTTGATTCTTTTTTACCATCAAGATCTTCAAATCTTGTGTTTTCAAACATTAAAACTTCTCCATCTTTTAATTCAGCACATGCTGCTTCTAATTCAGCACCTCTAGTAGTTGGAATAAATTTTACATCTTTGTTTAATAATTCTGATAATCTAACAGCAACTGGTGCTAAAGAATTTTTAATTTTATCAGATTCTTCTTTGATTCTTCCTAAATGTGAAAAACAAATTACTTTCCCACCATTTTTTAATACATGTTGAATCGTAGGTAATGCAGCAACAATTCTGTTTTCATCAGTAATTACTCCATCTTTCATTGGTACATTAAAATCAACTCTAATTAATACCTTTTTACCTTTTACATTTAAATCTGTTACTATTTTTTTTGCCATGTTTTTGCCTCCGTTTTATTATATAAATATTATAACATTATTATATTTCATTTACAATTAATCAAAATTAATTGTAAATGAAACGATTAATTATACTTCTAATGGTTTTGAAGTAGTTTTTTCTTTAACTTCAGGGTCAATTGTTACACATAATTCAGTTTCTGGATCGAAGAATTGACATTTATTCATATCCATAGCTAATTTAATTTTATCCCCTCTTTTTAAATCAGAGCGACATGCTACGTTTGCTACTACTCTTGAACCATTTAATTTCATATGAATATTAGTATTTGATCCTAATAACTCAGCTACAGTAATTTCAGCAGTGAAAATTGAATCTGGATATGTTTCCATAACGATTTCTTCATCATGAATATCTTCAGGTCTAATACCTAAAATAACTGGTTTACCAACTAAACCTGCTTTATCTAAAGCAACAAATTTAGTTTTAGGAACTAATAATTTATAACCATCTTCAGTAACAAAATGTTCATCTTTTGTAACTTCACCTTTAATAAAGTTCATTGGAGGAGTTCCCATGAATCCAGCAACGAATAAGTTCATTGGATTATCATATAAATCTCTCGGAGAACCAACTTGTTGTACTCTTCCGTCTTTCATAACAACAATTCTTGAAGCCATTGTCATCGCCTCAATTTGATCATGCGTTACATAAATTGTAGTTGTTCCTAATGATTCATGTAATCTAGATAATTCTCCACGCATGTGAACACGTAATTTAGCATCAAGATTTGATAATGGTTCATCCATTAAGAATACTTTTGCACTTCTAACGATAGCACGACCTAACGCAACACGTTGTCTTTGCCCTCCTGATAATGCTTTAGGTTTACGATCTAAATAAATAGTTAATCCTAATCTTTCAGCGGCATCTTTTACTTTTTTATCAATTTCTTCTGGATCCATTTTTCTTAATTTTAAAGCAAATGCCATATTATCATATACAGTCATATGTGGATATAAAGCGTATGATTGGAATACCATCGCAATATTACGATCCTTAGGTGATACATCATTCATTAATTCATCATCAATATAAAATTCTCCGGCAGAAATATCTTCTAACCCAGCAATCATTCTTAATGTAGTTGATTTCCCACAACCTGATGGTCCAACAAAGATGATAAATTCTTTATCAGATATTTCTAAGTTGAAATCAAATACCGCTTGCACTCCATTCGGATAAATTTTTTGAATATTTCTAAGACTTAAAGTAGCCATTTGTAAATCCTCCTATATAATATATTTATTTTACATATAAATTATACTATATAAATTAATTTTTTCATATGTGCATAGTGCACAAAAAAAGAGATATTCGTTAAAATATCTCTACTTAATTAATTGGTATATTATACTTGCATCTTTAAACTTTCTAATATCATAATTCGTAATATTAATAAATTTATCTATTTTATTTATTAATGTGTTTCTATGTATGTATAGTAAATTTGCTGCTGCAGTTGTATTTAAATCACTTTCTAAATAAACTTTTATTATTTTAAGCATTTCTACATCGTTATAATACTCTTTTAGAATTTCTTTTTTTATAACTTCATTATTACATTTACTACTTAAATTCATGATACTTTTCTCATTTAAATAATAAATAGATTTCATTTCTAGATTATCATATAAATTAATCATTTGATCTAAATATTCATTACTATTTGTTTTCAATTCAAGTAATGTAATATCAATGTAAAAGTCATTTATAATTACATTAGCAATTTCACTTAAATCACTGACTTCTGTTGCATAGTTTATTATTAAATTTTTATTATTTCGTATAACATTGATATTCCCTAAAAAACCCTTCAAAAAGTCGATTAATAATTCTTCTTGTTTCTTATTGTTTTGTTTAAGGAAAATTATAATATAATTCATAAGCTTCACCTAATAATATTATATCATTATTTCTTCATATTGTAATCATAAAATAATACATTCGAATTAAAAACAATACATTCCTTGTTTATAGTATCAAATAACACTTTCGAAATTAACTGTTTAATTATTTCTGTAAACTCTTCATCATACAAGTAATTTGATAACGAACCCGGAATAGTATTAATCTCATTTAAATAAATTTCATTATCATGATAAATAAAATCTATCCTTACAATTCCACTAAGATCAAAAATTTCGTATGACTTTATCGCCATTTCTCTAATTTTAGAAATAAGTTCAGTGTCATCTAAGTATTTTCTTTTAGATATATGTTTAGTATATTTATCTTCATATGTATATAACTCTTCATGTTTATCTACAATTTCGATATTAGATACTTCTATTCCAAATTTATTTTTATATAAACTTATATTCAATTCTTCAATATCATCTAGATACTTTTGGACTACTATTTTATTATCAAATTTTAGACTTTCTTTAACTTTACAATTATACTCTTCTTCATTATACGCAACTTGGATTCCAATTGAAGAACCTAATCTTGATGGTTTAAGAATTACAGGATACTCTAAATTATGAACCAAATTATCTTTTGTAATAAATGTTGTATCTACAACGTTTATTTTGTTTTCATTTAATATACAATAACTATAATATTTATCCATATTTACAGCTGAAGCAATTAGACTACTTCCAATTGAAGGTATTTTATAAAAGTCTAAAATAGCTTTACTCATACCGTCTTCTCCGTTAATTCCATGTGTTGCTATTATTGCTACATCGATTTTATGTGTAGAAAATCCTTGTTTAAATCCACGATGTACTAGTTCAACTTTTTTTCCTTTTTTACCTTTTTTAAATGAATCAACATTACATTCATTATAGTAATATAATTCATTATGTTTATTAATATAAATAGGAAATAGTTTATAATCATCTTTCAATAAATTATATGCTACACATCCTGTAATAATAGATACATCATGTTCATATGACTCTCCACCAAATATAATCATTACATTCATTTAATCACCCTTTATAATTATCAGGAAGATCATTTTCTATTAAAATAGTATAATAATCTTCTAAATCGTTTATATAGTTCATTGCTGCTTTAAAGTTATCAACAACTATATAATCTACCTCTAATATCTTTTGTAATATTTTAGTTTGTTTATCTCCTACTAAAATTACAAATGGATTTACTTCTGTTATCTTATCAGATAATTTTTTATATAATTCTTCTTCTATTTCTTTGTTTTCAACATAGCCTGGTGTAATCATTATTTTTTTAGTATCAATGTTACTAAGTATTTCTAATGCATTAATACTTCCTACTAAATTAGCGTTATAACTATCATCAAGTATTTGATACTTTTGATATTGTTTTAATACTAATCTATTTTCTGTATTACTAAGATTGCTAATATGTTTTATACAATCTTTTATATCTATTTTCAAATAATGTAAAACACATATTCCACACAACAAATTTAATATTTGATGTCTTCCGATTAGTTTTGTATTTATTGTATCGATATACAAATTATTGTAATACAAATCAAATGTTGAGTTTGTATGTGATACTTCTATATTTTTAGCTTGATAGTTACCATAATCAAACCCATAAGATATAACATCACATTTCACATTATATTCTCTTATGAATTGATTTTCATAATTTAATATTGCAACCTTTGCTTTTTTTGTTATACTCATTTTTTCATTGATTATATTTCTAATTGTTTTAAATGTATCTAGATGCATATAGCCGATTTCTGTTACACAAACAATTTCAGGATTAAAAGAATTTGTTAGTTCTTCTATATCATTGATTTTACTTGCACCATATTCTAACACAATATAATCATACACCTCTAAAGGTATATCATTTATATATTTACTAACTCCTAATAATGTATTATATGATTTATAACTACATGATCCTAAATAGTAATTTTTAAGTAAATCATTAATGATGTTCTTTGTACTAGTTTTTCCATATGAACCTGTAACTCCAATTTTATGTCCATTAAATAAATTATATTTTGTAATACTATTTTTCAAATATTTGTTATTAATATAATTATCTATTGGTTTATTTAAATAAAATGGAATTAATAATATAAATTCAAATAATAGATAAAATAAAATATTAAAATAACATAAAAATAAAATTGGAATAAGTAATAAATATATCCTTATTATTTTGTTTGTAAATTTAAGTTTTACAATTGATACTAACGTAGCCATACTTAGAAATACAAATAAAATAAACATTGAAATAAATTGTACTATATCATTACTAAATAATTCAAATGTCATTAAACAAATAAATGGAATTAAATTGTAATACAAATAGTTATTTTTTACATATTTCAAATACTTATTAGTATCATAGTGTTCTAATTGTAATATTTGTAAATAACGATAACTTTTTAAAATACAACATATTAATATTAAGTACATCATTTATTATCACTTGCTAAAAAGGAAGATAGCACTAACATAAAGTATCTGTGCTTTTCAATATAAGGAAAATGTTTTGCTTTTGGAATTACAATTAGACTTGAATTTTTAATTGTTTTTTTTATTATTCTACCTTCTTTTAAAGGAGTTACCTTATCATTTTCTCCCCATAAAATTAGTGTATCACAATGAACTAATTTCATCTTCTCTCTTAAATCAATTGGAACTATTTTATTCATTGTACCTTTTAATAACTGATTACTATTTTTATAATCAGTACTTCCTAAATTATTTTTAATTTTTAATTTCTTACACATTTTATATAATTTTATTTTTAAATAAACATTTAATTTAAATGTTCTTACACCAGCACTATCAATTAATACTAATTGTTTAATATCATATAAACTAGCATAATTAATTGCAATTCTCCCACCAAATGAATGTCCTATTATTATTGGATTTAAAATATTTTCTTTTAAAATAAATTCTCTTAAAATATTAGTATATTCATCTAGTGATAATGATTTATCAATTGTTGATTCTCCAAATCCTGGTAAATCGATTTGATAACAACAAAAATTTTCTTGTAAATGTTCCACTACTTTATCATATGTTTCTTTTGTAGCTCCCCATCCATGCAATAAGATTAAATTATTACCTATTCCACTTTTTTTAAATGCTAAAATAAAAAACCACCTCTACACCTAATATATGTATATATTCGAAATAAAATTACTTTTATTTACAAAAAAACATTTTAGTTAAAAATATAATCATTCTATGATATAATTGATTGAATAGAGTAGGTGATTTTTTATGGAACTATTAGCCCCAGCGGGAAATTATGAATGTTTAGAAATAGCAATTAAAAATGGATGTGATGCAGTTTATCTAGGATTGAATGAATTTGGTGCTAGAGCATACGCTAAAAATTTTAGTATAGATGATTTAAAAAAAGCAATTAAGTTTGCTCATTTAAGAAATGTAAAAATATATATTACAATGAATACTATTATTTTTGATGAAGAAATACAAACTGCATGTAATCTTATAGACGAACTAGCACTTATTGGTGTTGATGGAATAATTATTCAAGATATAACTTTAATTAATTATATTAAAACAAAATATACAAGACTTGAAGCGCATGCTTCTACTCAGTGTGGTATTGATAGTATTAATGCTGTTTTCTTCTTTGAACACTTAAAAACAAATCGTGTTGTTTTAGCACGTGAAGTTGAAGTTAATGATATTTTACAAATTAAAAAATCAACAACAATGGAAATTGAAGTTTTTGTTCATGGAGCACTTTGTGTAAGTTATTCAGGAAACTGTTTAATGAGTGGTTTAATTGGTTATCGAAGTGGAAATAGAGGTAGATGTGTTGGATCATGTAGAAAGACATTTACTTTATTTGATTCAAAGGATAATGTATATCTAAAAGATTTATATCTTTTATCAATGAAAGATTTAAATGCTGTTGATCAAATTGATTCATTAAAATTTATTGATTCATTAAAAATTGAAGGTAGAATGAAAGAATCTACTTATGTTGCTAATGTAATAAGTAACTATAGAAATGTTATAGATAAGAAGATTTCAGCAAAACAAGCAAACTATAATTTAAGTAAAACATTTAATCGTACATTTACTAAAGGATATTTATTAAATGAAGATAGAAAAAATGTAGTTAATATAAATAGACCTAATCATCATGGATATGAAATCGGTAAGGTAGTTGCTAAAAATAGAAATAGATATACAATTAAATTACATGATGTATTAAATCAAAATGATCAAATAAGAATTAATGATATTAGTATCCCTGTAGTTAAAATGTATGATGCTAAAAATAATTACATTAAATCATCGAATGACATTTGTTATTTAGAATTTAGTGAAACTGTAGCTATTAATGATATTGTTTATAAAACAAGTGATATTAAATTCAATGATGAAATGAGTAATACAATTAGACAAGAATATAAACGTTTTGATATTAATATGTATGTCAATCTAGAAATAGATAAACCAATTGAATTAAGTGTTTCTTTTGAAGATAAATTTGTAACTGTATATTCAGATACAAACTATGAAAAAGCACTTAAATCTCCTGTTTCTATCGATTCTATAAAAACATCTCTTGCTAAATTAAATGATACGATTTATCAATTAGATCATATCGAAGTAAACTATAATGAAGGATTTATCTCGTTAAAGTCTTTAAATGAATTAAGAAGAAAAGCAATTGATTTATTAGATGAACAAAGATTAGAATTTAATGAAGAAATTAAAAAAGAAGAAAAATTAGTTGTTCCTAATTTTGAAGTACATGCACCTAAAATAAGTGTATTTGCTACAACACAAGAACAATATGATGCAGCTGTTAAAGCTGGAATAACTGAAATTTATTTTCAAAATGTAGCTAGACGAAATAAAACTAACTTTCCTGATAAAGATAAAATGTTAGTTGGTGGATATAATGGTTTAAATTATTACAAAGGAAAAGCTGATATTACTTCTGACTTCTCTTTAAATGTTTGTAACCATATCGCAGTTGGAATACTTCATAATTATGGTGTTAATAAAATAACATTATCATACGAATTAAATAAAAAACAAATCAATGATATTTCAACTAACTATTTCGAAAAATATAATACATATCCAAATCTTGAATTAATTGTATATGGAAGAGCTGATTTAATGTTTACTAACTACTGCCCTATGAAAGTTGCTAATTTATGTGGTAAATGTAGAAAAGAAACTTTCTATTTAAAAGATGAATATGGTACATTCCCAATTATAAATCATGATGATTGTACTACTACTATCTTGAATGGTAAATTTTTAAATCTTATTGATAACTTGCATGAAATTAAAAATGTAAATTATTATAGATTACAACTTACAACTGAATCATTTGAAGAAACGCTTGATGTTATTAATAAATTTAAAAACAAATTAAATAATGATACAACAAAATACTTCAATGTTGAAACAGATACAAGAGGACATTTTAAGAAAGAAATAATGTAAAAAAAGAAGTGTGGATTTTAAATCCACACTTCTTTATTTTTTAATTATCATTGTTGTACAATCAATTTCATATGCATTAACTATTTTTTCTTCTTTCTCATTAGAAATAACTAATTCACCATTTAAATTAATATTAACAACTTTGTATTGTTCATTTTTATATTCTACTTCTTTATTTATAATCGTACTTTTTGTAATATATAAATCTCTTAATTCATCAACAGGTAATGTACAAAAGAATGAATATAACTTAACAATAGTTTTAAGTAAATTTGCAGGTTTAATTTTTTTATATTTATGTAGATAATTAAAATCACTTCTTTTCTCTACATTAATACCAATACCAACAATATCTACACTTTTCTTTCCACTAAATATTTTCTCTATTAATATCCCACATGTTTTAACACCATCAATTAAAATATCGTTAGGCCACTTTATAACAGAATTAAATCCACTATTGTTTAAAACGGTATTTATTGTAAGAGGTGCAATAAAGTGATGCGGAAAACTCTCCTTAAATAAAATTGAAAATGTTAGGTCTTTTTTCGAAGTCCAAACACGTTCAAATCTACCTCTACCCTTTTTTTGTTTTATCGCTCTTATAGTTGTAAAATTTTCATATTTATCATGAAATTCTTTTAAGTAATCATTTGTTGAATCTAATTCATCAAAAGTAATTATTTCCATTAGTTATCCCATTTTTTGAATATTAAAGTTGCGTTATGACCACCAAATCCTAATGAATTAGACATAGCATATTTGTAATCTTTTTTAACAACTTCTAAAGGTAAATTTAAATTGATTTCTTCATCAATTTTAGTAGTATTAATAGTTGGAGGTATAATTCCTTCTTGTAATCCTTTAACACAAAAAATAGCTTCTAATGCTCCAGTAGCACCTAATAGATGTCCTGTATTTCCTTTTGTTGAAGATACATATAAATCTTTAACATGATCTTTGAAAACTAAATTAATAGCTTTAGTTTCAGTTGCATCATTTAATTTAGTACTTGTACCATGAGCATTGAAATATGTAATATCTTCTGGATTTAAATTTGCACTTTTTAACGCTTTAGTAATTGCACTTGCTCCACCACTACCATCTAATTTTGGTGCTGTAATGTGTGATGCATCACAACTACATCCATATCCAACAATCTCAGCTAAAATAGTAGCATTTCTTGCTTTAGCATGTTCTAACTCTTCTAATACTAATACAGCTGCTCCTTCTCCCATAACAAATCCATTTCTAGATTCATCAAATGGTACACATGAAGTTTTAGGATCTGTATGTGTAGATAAAGCTCTCATAGATTGAAATCCACCAATAGCTGTTTCACAAATACAAGCTTCAGTCCCACCAGCAACAATGATATCTTCTTGATCCCATAAGATTCTAAAATAAGCATCTCCAATAGCATTAGTAGATGCTGCACAAGCTGTAACAACACTTGATACATATCCTTCTGCCTGACACTTAATTGCAATTTGCCCAGCAGCTAAGTTAATAATTGCTTTAGGAATAAAATAAGGACTTATTCTTCCAGGACCTTTTTCATTACAAGTAATTGAAGTAGATTGAATTTCATTTATACCACCAATACCACTTGTAACTAAAACACCAAATCTAGATTTATCAATATTATCTAAATTTAAGTTTGCTTGGTCTAAAGCTTCTTGTGCTGCTATTAATGAAAGATTAATAAAACGATCATTATTTTTCGCTGCTTTAGCATCTAAAAAATCTTCTAAATTTAAATTCTTAACTTCTGCAGCTAATTTAACTTTGAAATTTTCATTATTAAAATGAGTAATTTCATTTATTCCACATTCTCTATTTAATAAAGCGTTCCATGTATCATTAACATTGTGACCAATTGGGTTAACACTACCTAACGCTGTAACAACAACTCTTCTCATTATATTACCATCCCACCATCTACTTGGAAAATTTGTCCAGTAATGTAATCAGCATTTGAAGATGATAAGAAATTAACTAAATTAGCTACATCATCACTTGTACCAATTCTTTTTAATGGAATATGTGCTACAATAGCTTCTTTTTGTTCTTCAGTAAGTTTATCTGTCATATCAGTAGAAATGAATCCTGGGGCAACAGCATTAACAGTAATACCTCTTGCAGCAAATTCTTTTGCTAATGATTTAGTCATAGCAATAACTCCACCTTTAGATGCAGCATAATTAGCTTGACCAGCATTTCCAATTAAACCAATAACTGAAGTCATATTAATAATTTTACCGCTTCTTTGTTTAAACATATGTTTTGATACATGTTTACACATATTAAATGCACCTTTTAAATTAACATTAATTACATCATCAAATTGAGATTCACTCATTCTCATAACTAATCCATCTTGAGTAATACCAGCATTATTTACTAATAAATCAATTTGTCCGAATTTTTCCATAACTACATTAACTAAGTTTAATGTATCATCAAATGAAGATATATTACATTTAACAATTAATGCTTCATTATATTGATCACATTCTTTTTTTACTTCTAACGCTAATTCATCACTTGAATTATAGTTAATAACTACATTATATCCATCTTTAGCTAAATTAATTGCTATAGCTTTACCAATACCTCTTGTACTTCCTGTTACAATTGCTACTTTCATAGTTCTTCTCCTACTTTCTTTAATGTTTCAAAATCATATACATTTAATATTTTTACATCTCTATTAATCTTTTTAACAAAACCACTTAAATTATTTTTAGATCCTATTTCAATAAAAGTAGTAACACCTTGTGCTATCATATACTCAATACTTTGTTCAAATAAAACACTAGATTTAATTTGATTTTGAAGTATATCTTTTATATCATCACTAGATTCATTACCTAATGTATTAAATACTACTTTAGTTTCTTTATTACTAAAATTATAATTATTTAAAACTTCTCTTAATTCATTTGATGCTTCATTTAATAAACTACTATGAAATGCACCAGATACATTTAATTTAATACATCTTCTAACACCTAAATCAGTTAATTGTTTTACAGCTTCTTCAAGTTTATCTAAGTATCCTGTAATAACAATTTGTCCTGGACAATTATAATTAGCAACTTCTACACCATCAATTTTACTAACTACACTGTTAATAGTATCACTATCACTACCTAATATTGCATACATTCCACTATTAGTATTTTCTAAAGCCTTATTCATTATTACTCCTCTTTTAGAAGTAATTTCTAATCCTTCATTAAAACTAAAAACATTAGCATAACATAACGCTGAATACTCACCTAAAGATAATCCAGCTACATAATCAGGTTTAACATTTAACTTAGAAGCTAATAAATAAGATATTAGAAATATTGCTGGTTGAGCATATTGAGTATCATTTATTTCTTCAC
>JAWXUF010000026.1:0-16554 GCA_044432865.1 bacterium
AGTTAGTAGTTCTTAAAATATAAAACAGTAAATTCCATTGTAATATAGCGGAATTTACTGTTTCATTTTATAATACTAATTTTAATTTTTAAAAAACGGAATTTAGTTTTTCATTCAAGGTAATAAATAAAAAAAGAATATATCGAAATATATTCTTAATTAATTACGTTTTTATGTTCCATTCGAATGATAGTTCTAATACTGTACCTACATATTCAGTTCCACCAGGAGTTGGATATCTGAACCCAAATGAAGCTTGGTATTTAGATATTAAATTATAATTATTATATATAGCTTCTGTTTGGTGGATTTCCATTGTATTTGTTCCTGTTGCAACAGAAGTATTTGTAGAATAATCTGATATAGATAGTACTAACAATCCATCAGTAGATGTGTGGTGTGAATATTTATGTTTAAAAGGTGCACTTGAGTAGTTATCCTGCGCTTGAAATTCTAAATCAATATCTTGATAATAATCTAATAAATCACTTGTTATTACAATGTTATTAACAACAATACTATTTACAATACTAAACTTATTGTTTCCAAGGATTTGATCTAATTCATACTCTTCATCAACTTTAGAAAATTGTTTTCCTTGATGCCAATAGTTAGTTGTAACTGTGACAGACTTATAAACTGTTTCAATTGCTTTTATTTCATCGGTAGTTAAACCTAAACTATCGTACATATCGCTAGTAATTGAAATATCAGAAGTTGAATATGAATTTAAAGCTTTAGATACATTTTTGTATGGAGCTTTACCAACTAAATCTATTGCTTGATTATACGTAATATCTTCTTTTACAAATGAAGTTAATGAATAACCATTTTCGGTAAAATAACCAAATTGATTAGAACTACTACTAAAATCACATGCGAATAATGATAAACCGCAAATTAATACAAATATTCCAGCAAAAAATTTCTTCATAATATCACTCCTTTTATAAATTTTAATTAAGTATTGTTATTTTATCATTTTTGACAAAGTTTTACAAGATAAATTACATTTTATAAATTGAAATATATTTCATATATAAAATGTATTTTTTATTTATTATTGTAAATGATATATAAAAAGGAGCGTTTTAATATGAAATTTGGAAGAACAGATTTAGCAGTAGAAGAAAGAAGTGATGGAGTTGAATTTAAAGAAGGAAAAATTGATAAAGTATATTTAGATGAAAAAAGGGCTGCGATGTTAAATAAGGGAATGGGTTATTATTATACATTAACAACATCTACATTTGTAAATTTAGATCATGATAAGATGGAAGGTGTGGTTAATAAAGTATCTTCAATTTTAAATGAAATATTAAAAGAAAGAAATTTTGAATTTAGGGATAGTGTATTGATTATGGGGTTAGGAAATAGAGGTATAACTCCTGATAACTTAGGACCTAATGTATGTGATAACATATTTGTTTCAAAACATTTGATTGATTTAGGATATAAAGAACCAAGCTTAGGATATGTTTCTAGTGTAACACCAGGAGTTATGGCTCAAACAGGAATGGAATCTAGTGACATATTAGAAGCTTTAGTTAGAATGTATAAACCGAAACTAGTTGTAGTTATTGATGCATTAGCAAGTAGATCTATTCATAGAGTTAATCAAACAATACAAATAACAGAAGCTGGTATAAATCCAGGTAGTGGTGTTGGAAATAAAAGAAAAGGTATTAATAAAAAATCGCTTGGTTGCGACGTTATTGCAATAGGTGTACCTACAGTAGTTGATGTATCTAGCATCGTGAATGATTCATTAGAGTATATATATAACATGTCTAATAGTTCTGATAAAAGAAGTATGAGTACATTTATGAATAACAAAAAAACTTTTATAAATGATGTATTAGGTGAATCAAATATTAACTTCATGGTTACACCAAAAGAAATTGATGAAATAATGAATATGTTAGCAGAGTGTTTATCTGCTTCATTAAATAAAGTGTTTCATAGATTGGAGAAATTATAATGCCTAAAAGAATGTTTTTATTATCAATAATAATCGTATTATTAATCATAGGAGTTGGATTTACAACAATAGATTCATCTTCAATACAATCTGATATGAACAATTTTGAAGATGCACTAACTAATTCTGGAGTTAATTCAGTTATTGATAACTCATCGGTATTGGGTGATATTGCAATAAAAATTCAATCAATTATTGATTTTATTATTTCTACAATAATGTCTTTTTTTACAAAGTTAATAAATATTTTTTCATAAATAAAATATTTTTTAGTAATTTCCTCCTTTTCTAGTAATAATATTATGTGATCAATTTATTACGAGAGGAGGTTTTTTTGTATGAAGGCTACTTTGATTGAGGATTTCTTTAAGAATATACCATATTATAATTTTGTATTTTCAAATCCAATAGTTGGGAAAATACTACTTAATTATTTATATGATAATCAATTTGATGGTAATTTAGAGTACTTCAAACTCAATGATATTATTATATTAGGGGAACGAAGAGTTCAGATGGTAATAAAATTTGAAGATGAAGAAGAAATTTCAGCAATCATAAAATTAGTACCATTACACTAAAAATATGATATTTACGGAAAATACTACTTAATTAGTAGAAAAAAGTAACAAAATATAGTGCTAGTTATCATATTATCAATTGACCTAACGTAAAATGATTGGTATAATTATAACAATGGAGATGTGATAAAATGAATTTACCAAACAAATTAACATTTTTAAGAATTTTATTAATACCTGTAATGGTTGTAATAGCTCTTATTCCTTATTTAAATGAAACTAAAGTAATCCTTAACATTTCTCTAGCAAATTTCATTAATGTAATTATTTTCACTATTGCTTCTATAACAGATGCATTAGATGGAATGCTTGCTAGAAAATACAATTTAATAACAACATTTGGGAAGTTCGCTGATCCTTTAGCTGATAAACTTTTAGTAATGGCTGCGATGGTTATATTAATGGTTCAAGGTGTACAAGCTGAAGTAAGTATTTTCCCTATGTGGGCTGCAATTGTAATACTTGGAAGAGAGTTTATTGTTACAGGGATTCGTTTAGTTGCTGTTGAAAACGGAAAAGTTATTGCTGCATCTAATTTAGGTAAACTTAAAACAATTGCTACTATGGTGGCATTAATAGTACTATTTTTCTGGGAAACACATATAGCAGTTCAATATACTGGACTTGTTCTTGTATATATTGCTACATTCTTTACTGTTATTTCTGGATTTGATTACTTTTTCAAAAACCGTAAAATTATATTAGAGTCTGTTTAATCAAATTTATAATATAATCGGAGGAAGTAAAATGACTGATAAAGAGAAGTTATTGAAAGAAGCATTAAATAAAATTGAAAAATCTTATGGAAAAGGTTCAATTATGTTGATGGGTGAAAATCCTACTGTACAAATTGAAACAATTCCAACAGGATCTATAGCTGTTGATAAAGCGATAGGTGTTGGTGGATACCCTAAAGGAAGAATTATTGAAATATATGGACCAGAATCTTCTGGTAAAACTACTTTTGCATTACATGCTATTGCATCAGCACAAGCTGCTGGAGGGTATGCCGCTTTTATTGATGCGGAAAATGCATTAGATCCTAAATATGCGAAAGCATTAGGTGTTGATATTGAGAATTTAATATTATCTCAACCTGATTCAGGTGAACAAGCATTAGAAATTGCATTATCATTAATTTCTAGTGGTGTTATTGACATTATTGTTATTGATTCTGTTGCTGCATTAGTACCAGAAGCTGAAATAAAAGGTGACATGGGAGATAGCCATGTTGGGTTACAAGCGCGTTTAATGAGCCAAGCTATGAGAAAATTAGCTGGTGTTATTAATAAAACAAAGTGTGTTGCAATTTTTATAAATCAAATTAGAGAAAAAGTTGGAGTAATGTATGGGAGCCCAGAAGTTACGCCAGGTGGTAGAGCTTTAAAATTCTATTCAACAATTAGAATGGATATTAGACGCGGAGAGCAATTAAAAAATGGGACAGACGCTATAGGAAATAAAACTAATGTTAAAATAGTTAAGAATAAAGTAGCGCCGCCATTCAAGGTTGCTGAAGTTGAAATAATTTATGGTGAAGGTATAAGTAAATTAGGTGAGATAGTTGATATGGCTGTTAAACTTGATGTAATTGAACGTGCTGGAGCATGGTATAGTTATAAAGGTGAGAAGATTGGACAAGGTAGAGAAAATGTTAAAATCTTCTTAAGTAACAACGAACCATTAAAAGATGAAATTGAGAAACAAGTAAGAAACTTGTTGTAAAAAATATAATACTAGTAGAAAATGTTAAATTCTACTAGTATTTTTTATTTATATATTAAAATCTTGTGAAATCGATACTATATTAGAAATGTATATGATAAGATATGCATACAATTTATTAGAAGTGTGATTTTGGGGGGATAATGTAATGTGTGGTATCGTTGGATATGTTGGTAGTGCTAATGCAAAAGATGTAATATTATCTGGACTTCATAAATTGGAGTATAGAGGTTATGATTCAGCTGGTGTAGCATTATTGGTGAATGATAAAATTAATATCTATAAAACAAAAGGTAGAGTAAATGACTTAGAAAAACTAGTAAATAATGAAATATCAAACTATGGAATTGGACATACTAGATGGGCAACACATGGAGAGCCTAACTATATTAATTCTCATCCACATTATTCTGAATCAAAAAGATTTATAATTGTCCATAATGGAATTATTGAGAATTCAATGGAATTAAAAGCTGATATCTTACATAATTGTAAATTTATTTCAGATACAGATACTGAAGTTATTGCAAACTTAATTGAATTTTATAGTTCTAGTATGTCGGTTGAAAAATCAATTAGAAAAACTATTTCACAACTAGAAGGATCATATGCGATTATCGTTTTAGATACACTTGATAATTCAAAAATGTATTTTGCTAAGAATAGAACTCCATTATTAATTGGTAAAGGATTAAATGGAATAACTATAGCATCGGATATAGTTGCTTTAATCGGTCATTCAGATTCATATATTTCTTTAGAAGATAAAACAATTGGAGAAATTAAAGGCAATGAATTTTCATTATTTGATATTATTGGAGTTGAGCGTGATATTCTTTTAAAAGAAATTACAATGAAGGAAGAGGAAGTTTCTAAGGGTGATAATGAACACTTTATGTTAAAAGAGATAGAAGAACAACCTTCTATAATTAGAGGATTAATCTCTAATTATTTCGATGATGAAGATATAAATATTGATTTTGATTTAATTAATAGGATTAGAGAGAGTGATAAAATAAATTTAGTTGCTTGCGGTACATCAATGTATGCATGTTTAGTAGCTAAATATTTTTTTGAAAAGTTATGCGCAATTCCTACTGAAGTATTTTGTGCAAGTGAATTAGTTTATTCAACGCCACTTATAACTAAAAATCCTTTTTTTATCTTTTTAAGTCAGAGTGGAGAAACAGCAGATTGTATAAGTGTGATGAAGAAGATGAAATTCCAAAAATATCCTATCCTAGCAATTACAAATAGCATTGAATCATCAATGTACAATTTAGCGGATTATAATTTGAATATTTTTGCTGGAAAGGAAATAAGTGTAGCATCAACAAAAGCGTATACTGCACAAATTGTTACTTGTTCTATCCTAGCAAAATATGTATCAAATAAAGAAACAACATTAAAAGATAATCTTAAAAAAATCGCTTTAGTAATGGAAAAAATGTTTTCATATAAAGGAATAATAAAACAATTAGCTAGTGAGATTGTTAAATCTAAACATGCATTTTATTTAGGTAGAGGATTAGATTATTGGGTATCTTTAGAAGGTGCTTTGAAACTGAAGGAGATATCATATATACATACAGAAGCTTATCCATCGGGAGAATTAAAGCATGGCCCAATTGCTTTAATTACAAAAGATACTCCTGTAATTGGAATTATCACTCAAGAAGGTACAAACTTAATTACAAGAAGTAATATAGAGGAAACTAGAGCACGAGGTGCAAAATGTTTTATTATTTCCACCGAATCTTTAGCGAAGAATAATGATGATCTTATTATTCCGAATGTACCGCACTATCTTACACCATTAGTTAGTGCTGTAGTTGTACAATACATTGCATATTATTGCGCTGTTTTAAATGGTAATGATGTAGACAAACCAAGAAACTTAGCAAAGAGTGTTACAGTAGAATAGGAGATTACATGACTTATTTCGGTACTGATGGTATCCGTGGTAGATACAATGATGTTATAACAAAAGAATTATCGTTTAAATTAGGTAGAGCCCTTTGTAAAATGGGATTTTATGAAGTTGTTGTAGCAACAGATACAAGAGAATCAAAAGATGATCTTGTATCTGGTCTTGTGAATGGTATTTTATCTTTTGGAGGGAAAGTAGTATATGGTGGGGTAATACCGACTCCTGGATTAATTTATTATTCTAAATTAAAAAAAATAACTGGTGTAATGATTACTGCTAGTCACAATCCTTTTCATGATAATGGATTGAAAATTGTAAACAATGGAATAAAACTTTGTAGTGATGAAGAATTATTAATTGAAAAATATCTTGAAGAAGATACTCAATGTTATTTTAACGAAACGGTTAATATTGATAAAGTTGTTTATAATACTTATTATTCTTTTTTAGAAAAATATATTATTAAATCAAATTATGATATTACAATTGATTGTGCGAATGGCGCAACCTATCAAATAGCAAGTGATATTTTTGATAAATGTTCAAAACAATTATCTATTATTTCAAATGAACCAAACGGAAAAAACATTAATAATAAATGTGGAGTAATGCATTTAAGTAATCTTTTAGAAACAAATCCTAAAATAGGTTTTTCATTTGATGGTGATGGAGATAGAATTATGGCAGTGGAAAATAATAAAATAATTGATGGGGATCAAATTGTTTATATTATTGCTATGTATTTGAAAATGCATGGAATGTTGAAAAATAATACTGTGGTATTAACAAAAATGAGTAACATAGGAATTCTTAAAAAACTAACTTATGAAAATATTAAATACATATTAACAGATGTAGGGGATAAAAATGTATCGAAAGTATTACATGATAATAATTACTCTGTTGGGGGAGAGAACTCAGGTCACATTATAATTAATGATATTTTACCTACAGGAGATGGAATGCTTATCGCATTATTTTTAATTAAAATAATGCATGAGACAAAGAAAACATTAAATGAACTTCTTGAAGGAGTTCATATGTACTTTGATAAAATGGTTAATATAAAAGTAAAAGATCGTAATATTATAAATAAATGTTCAATTGTTAATATGATTAAAAATATTGAATCAAATCTTGATGGTAAAGTGATTGTTAGGGCATCTGGTACAGAAGATGTAGTTAGAATTTCTGTAATGGCTCAATCTAAAGAAGAAGTTGAATTAAATATAAATAAGGTAGTTAATTTAATTGAGGGTGAAACATGAAAACATATGCAATAATTTTAGCGGCAGGAATGGGTAGTAGAATGTGCAGTGATGTACCTAAATGTGCATTTAAGTTAATTGATAAACCAATGATAGAATATATTGTTGATGAAATAGAAAATGAAGTAGATGAAATAATATGTGTTATTGGGCATAAGGGTAATGTAATAAAAGAGATACTAAATGATAGAGTTAAATATGTATACCAAGAAAAACAATTAGGTACAGCTGATGCTGTATTACAAGCATTACCTTTTTTATTAGAAGGTAAAAGTATTATTATTCCAGGTGATGTACCTTTAATTAATAAAAATATTATTAACAAAATATTTGAAAATTTTAATGATTATCTTACTGTAGTTTCAACAATAAAAGATAATCCTACTGGTTATGGACGTATAGTTCGCGATACGAGTATTATTAAAATTGTTGAAGATAAAGAAGTAAATGAATATGAAAGGTTAATTAAAGAAGTTAATACTGGTGTTATATGTATTGATAATAATTTACTTAAAAAAAATATTGTAAAAATAAATAATAACAATAATAAAGGAGAATATTATCTAACTGATATTATTGAACTAAGTAATGAAAATGAAATCAACTCATATTTAATTAATGATTCAAATATATTATCAGGAGTTAATGACTTATATAGTTTGAGTATTGTTGAGGAATACTTAAGAGATAAAATAAACAAAAGACATATGTTAAATGGTGTTAACATTATTAATCCTAAAACAGTAACTATATCAAACGATACAATTATTGAAAGGGGTGTAGTAATACATCAAAATTGTATGATAACTGGAAAATCTATTATAAAGGAAAACTGCGTTGTTACAACAAATTCTGAAATATATAATTCTATTTTAAATGAAAATGTTATATGTAAAAATAGTGTTATTAATGAATCTATAATTAATAAAAATAGTTCTATTGGACCATTCGCACATATTAGGAATAATAGTATTATAGGTGAAAATAATCGTATAGGTAATTTTGTTGAAGTTAAAAATTCTATTACTAATAATAATACTAAATCTGCTCATCTAAGCTATTTAGGTGATAGTGAAATTGGATCAAATGTAAATATTGGATGTGGAAGTATTACAGTTAATTATGATGGAATTAAAAAACATAAAACTATTATTGGTAATAATGTATTTATTGGATGTAATAGTAATTTGATTGCTCCTATAGAAATTGATGATAATAGTTTTATTGCTGCTGGGACAACTGTAACTAACAAAGTAGAAAGTGGAGATTTTGTAATAGGCCGAGTAAAACAAACAAATAAAAAAGGGTATAATATTAAAAAATAATGTAAATATATTTAAAGTAATTGTGTAATATGTTAAAAGATAAAAATAATTACTTTTTTATATTTAAAAAACTATGTTTATGATATACTAAATTGATTTAATATGTATAGGAGGTTTGTTGTATGAAAAGATTATTTGATTTTACATTAGCTTTTTTTTCTTTGATTTTTCTTTTACCAATTTTATTGATTGTATCATTAATAATTAAGATTACTTCAAAAGGTCCTGTTATATTTGTACAAGAAAGATCTGGGAAAAATAGAGTACCATTTAAAATATATAAATTTAGAAGTATGAATGTTTCTGCACCTAGTGAAACTCCTAAGTGCGAACTTGATAATACAGATGTTCATATTACTAAGTTTGGAAGATTTATTCGAAAATCAAGTATAGATGAATTACCACAACTATTAAATATATTAAAAGGTGATATGAGTTTTGTTGGACCACGACCTTTACTATGTAGTGAAAACGATGTATTAGATAGAAGAGAGTTATATAACGCTAATAGTATAAAACCAGGACTTACGGGACTGGCTCAAATAAGTGGACGAGATATTCTTGATGCTGAGACTAAAGCTAAATATGATGGTGAGTATGTAATGAAACAAAGTTTTTTCTATGATATCAAGATTATAATAAAAACATTTTTTTATGTGTTAGGTGCAAAGGGAATTAAAGAAGGAAAAAAATAAATGTGTGAATATAATGAAGGTTTAGTTAGTATTATTATGCCTGTATATAATTGTGAAGATTATATTTTAGAAACAATTAATTCTATATTAAATCAATCATATACAAACTGGGAATTGATAATTATTAATGATCATTCTACAGATAATACAGAACAAATAATTAAACAAATAAACAATGATAAAATACAGTATTATAAGCTAGAACAAAATAGTGGTACAGCAATCGCAAGAAATAAAGCCATTAGTTTATCTAAAGGTAAATTTATTGCTTTTTTAGATGCTGATGATTTATGGTTAGAAGATAAATTAATGAAACAAATAAGTTTTATGATAAAAAATGATTACCATTTCACTTCAACTCTTTATCAGAGGATGGATGAAAATGGTGAAAAGTTAAATTGGATTTCTAAACATTTTAAAGTTAGAGACTACAATTTATTACTTAAAAGATGTCCTGGTAATTCTACAGTAATTTATAATCAAGAAGTACTAGGTAAAACTTATATAGAAAATATAAAGAAACGTAATGACTATGTAATGTGGTTAAAAATAATAAAAAAATCACGAAATATTTATGAACTTAATGAAGTGTTATCTTTTTATCGTATTAGAAATGACTCTTTATCAAATAATAAAAGTAAATTAATAAAATATCAATGGCAAGCATATCGACAAATTGAAAAGTTATCTTTCCTGAAATCTTTGTATATTTTAGCAATTCATATTTTTAGAGGTATTTTTAAAATAAAATAGAAAGGAATTATATATGAGAATCGTTGTTGTTGGAACGGGTTATGTTGGTTTATCATTATCCGTATTGTTAGCTAAGTATAATGAAGTAATTGCAGTTGATGTAGTTGAAGAAAAAGTTAATATGATAAATAATAAAATTTCTCCAATCAAAGATAATGAAATAAGTCATTATTTAAAACATGAGTCACTTAATCTATTTGCAACTACAAATGCAAAAGATTATTATTCTAATTGCAATTTTATTATTGTTGCAACACCGACTAATTATGATCCTTCTAAAAAATATTTTGATACTTCAAGTGTTGAAAGAGTAATAACTGATATACTAGAAATAAATAGAGAAGTTACTATTGTAATTAAATCTACAATACCTGTTGGGTATACTGAGGAATTAAGAAATAAGTTTACTACTAATAAGATTATATTTTCTCCTGAATTTTTAAGAGAAGGAAGTGCTTTATTTGATAATCTATATCCTTCAAGAATAATTATTGGAGATACAAGTGATGAAGCGTATCAATTTTCTTCTTTATTAAAAAATGCATGTTTAAAAAAAGATGTAGAAATACTACATGTTAATTCAACAGAAGCTGAATCAATAAAATTATTTTCAAATACATATTTGGCTTTAAGAGTAGCTTTTTTCAATGAGCTAGATACATATGCTGTTGTTAGAGGTCTTGATACAAAGCAAATAATTTCTGGAGTATCACTTGATGATAGAATTGGTAATTATTATAATAATCCTTCGTTTGGTTATGGAGGATATTGCTTACCTAAAGATACAAAACAGTTATTAGCAAATTATGAAAACATCCCTAATAATATTATTAAAGCAATTGTTGAGGCGAATAGAACTCGTAAGGACTTCATAGCAAAACAAATTCTAGATATGAATCCGAATGTTGTTGGGGTATATAGACTAACAATGAAAAAAGATTCTGATAATTTTAGATCATCTTCAATTCAAGGGATTATGAAAAGATTATCTGATAAAAATATTGAAATAGTTATTTATGAACCAACTTTAAATGAAGAACATTTTTTTGAATTTAAAGTTGTTAATAATCTAGAAGAATTTAAGACTTATTCTAGTTTAATAATTTCTAATAGGTTAGATGATGATTTAATTGATGTTAAAGAGAAAGTGTATACAAGAGACTTGTATAATAAAGATTAGGTGAAGAGATGAAAATTCTACATATTAATTCATATTATGTAAATGATTTTTTTTATAGTAATCTGTATAACTATCAAAAGGGTTTATACGATATTGATATATTAGTTTATAAAGCAGTTAACACATATAATAATTTTAGTAAGGAAAATAGTATTGTTATTTCACCTTATAGAAAATATCAAAAGTATTTTTTTATGTACAAGCATTACAAAATTTTTAATGAGATAAGCAAAATGAAATTAAACTATGATTTAGTACATGCTCATACATTATTTACTAATGGATACCAAGCTTATAAAATTAATAAACAATTTAACATTCCATACATTGTTGCTATTAGAAGTACTGATATCAATTTTTTTATAAAATATTTTATTCATTTAAGAAAAATAGGGTTAAACATATTACTTAATGCTAGAAAGATTGTTTTTATTTCTAGTGTTTATCGAAGTAAATTGCTAAAGTACATAAACAAGAAGTATCATAATATTATTTTAAATAAATCTACTGTAATTACGAATGGTGTAAATAATTATTGGTTAGAAAATAAAAGTGATAAAATATCATATTCTAAAAATATTAAGTTGTTACATGTTGCTAGGGTAAATAAAAACAAGAATGCAATAACAATTGTAAAAGCTATTGAGAGTTTAAAGGAACATGATTTAAATATCACTTTAGATATAATCGGTAAAGTAGAAGATAAGAAAGTTTTTAAAAGTCTTATGAAATATAAATACGTTAACTATCATGAATTTATGTCTAAAGAAGAACTAATAAAATATTATAAAGATAGTACAATATTTATCTTAGTATCAAAACATGAAACTTATGGAATTTCATATCTTGAAGCTATGTCTCAAGGGACTCCTGTTGTTTATTCAAAATATGAAGGGTTCGATGGACAGTACACAAATGGATATGTAGGATACAAGTGTAAATATAATGATTATAAAGAATTAGCAATAACAATTAAAAAAGTATTAGAAAATTATAGTTGCTTAAGAGATAATTGTTTAAAAGAAATTGAAAATTTCTCATGGGATAACATAGGACAACAATACGATGATATATATAGGGAAATAGGTGAATCAAATTAAAAGACAAGCTTATAAGAATATTATCATTTCAGTAATTTTTAGAATTATATGTTTAATTGTTGCTATCCCTTCAATTAGAATTTTAATTTCTACATTAGGTAGTGAAGCTAATGGCATTAATTCATTGTTTATTAGTATAGTTGGAGTATTATCAATATCTGAATTAGGAATTGGTACTGCAATTACTTTTTGTATGTATAAACCAATAATTGATAATGATATAAAACAAGTGAGTGCCTTATACTTATTATTCAAAAAGATATATAGAATAATTGGATTGATATATTTAGTTATTGGGTTATTACTAAGTCCATTTATTCATTCTATTGCAAATGTAGAAGGTGAATACAATCTTCAATTTTTATTTATTTTATATTTAGTACCATCAGCTTTAAGTTACTTATATCAGCATAAAATTGCATTACTAAATGCCCATAAGAATAACTATATTTCTGTAATAATAACTCAGTCATGTTTGTTATTAAAATTTACTACTCAGATATTGGTATTATATATTTTTAATTCATTTGAATTATTTTATATTTCATATTTATTTTCAGAAGTAGTATGTTTAATCATTACAACTTTAATTGTTAATAAAAAGTACATTCATATAATTGAACAAAAAAATACAGTGGATAATGATACAAAAGGTGAAATAGTAAAAAGGATCAAAGCGTTATTTCTCCATAAAATTGGTGGGATATTTGTTAATACTACTGATAGTATAATTATATCAGTATTTATAAGTGTTATTATATTAGGAAAGTATTCTAATTATGTATTGATAATGACATCAATTACATCGATATTGGTATTGCTATTGACCCCCCTAACATCTATTATAGGACATCAATATGTTAAATCAAAAGAAGAAACATATAAATTATTTAATGTGCTTTATTACGTGAATTTTGTAATTTCATTCATAATATTATTTGGATATTTTGCTATTGCTGATGAACTTATTATTCTACTATTTGGAGTGACAGAACAATTAGCTCGATCGATATCAATTGTAATTGCAATAACACATTTTATTACTATGATGAGAAAGCCTGTATTATTACTAAGAGACTCAACAGGTCTATATACAAAAGATAAATACAAACCATTATTAGAATGTAGTATTAATTTAGTTTTATCTTTGATTCTTGTACAATACTTTGGTGTAATTGGTGTTTTGATTTCAACAATATTCACATCATTAATTATATGCCATATAGTAGAACCATACATGCTATATAAATATGGTTTTTTACTATCACCAAAAAAATACTTTATTAGAAATTATCTCTTTATTGCAACGTTTATTATAAATGTAGTTATTTTTTATTTTGTCAAAATTGAATTAAGTAACATATATTTAACGTTACTTTTAAATGGTATTTTATCTGTATTTATGAGTAGTGTAACGATGCTGATAATATTATTAATAGATAAGGATATGAAGAGGAGTTTCTATAGTTTTATAAATAAATAATTGGAGGAAGAATATGAAGGATATTAGCAGTAATCAAGTTGTACGTATATTAATATATCTTTGTATTTTTTTCTCAACGTTCAATGCATCATTTGTATCATTTGAGTTATTTTCGTATCAAGTTTCTTTATTTAGAATAATTCTTATAGTAACTATTTTAATTAGCTTAATTGATAAAAAAATGAGTTTGTTTAAACCTGTTAAACAAAAGTACTTTTATTATTTTATGATTGGTTGGTTTATATATTCTATTATTTCATACTTTTGGATATTCGATTTTTATGCATGGTTTGAAACACTATACTTTATAGGATTAGGATTAATATCATTAGTTATTATAAGTAAATATATTACAAGCAAAAAACATTTCTTTATTTGTATAATTATTTTTAGTTTTGCTGTATGTACACACATACTAATTGGTTCATTTGAATTCATAACAAGTAACTATTTTTATATTAACCCTGAATACTTATTACAATATCAATATAATAACTGGCCCGTATCAACGTTCACTAATACAAATAACTATGCTTTTTTCTTATCCTTAAGTATTTGCTTCATTCTTTTTATCATAAAATATTGTAGCAATAATAAGATTAAGATATTTTATTACTTTATTACATGTGTTTCTATTTTATTAATATGTGCTACACAATCAAGAGGTGTGATATTAGCATTAATTATTTCTATAATATTATTATTAATTAATAAACATGTTCTTAATAAAAAACAATTCAAAGTTTTTTTAATTATTTCACTAGGTATAGCTTTTGTGTGTTTAGTAACTGTAGTAACAATTGGATTCCTAAACATTAATCACTTAAACTTACCACATAATTCAAATACTATACGATATAACTTAACTCTTAACTCATTGTATTTTACATCAAAAACATTCTTTTTAGGTGTTGGGGCAGGGAACTTTGAATATTGGATTACTAATTTTTCTTTAGTAAGTACAAGTGGTATAACTAATTCTCATAACTGGTGGTTAGAAATATTATCTGAATATGGTATTATAGTATTAACAGGTTACTTAATATATATTTTCAAAATATATCAAGAAACTAAAAAAGATAGTAACGATAAATTTTCGGAATCATTTAGATATTGTATTTTTTTATTTTTAATTACATTTTCAATAGGATGTATTAGTCCAAGTAGTATACTTGAAATGGAATGGCTTTGGTTGTTGTTTGCATTAATAATTACTGGTATGAACATATGTGATGGGGGAAATAATGAAGATATTAATAATAACTAAAAAAATTACAACACTTGGTGGAGTACAACGAACATCTTGTGTACTTGCTAATGCCCTTAATCATGATGTTGTTTTACTTAGTGATGATAGAGTTTGCGACAAGTCTAAATATGAAGTAAGTGATAAGGTAAAAAGAGTCGATTTAAACGATGTATGTCCGAAATTTTTTAAAAACTCTTTTTTAAGAAGATTATTAAAAAAGTTAAATAGAAACATTTCATTTTTAAATAATAAATTTTTATTGAATTTAAATAAAAGAATTAATTATAAATCTAGAAATGTTAAATTGTTAAGTAACTATATTAATAAAAATAATTTTGATTTCGTAATAGCATCACAAGGAGAACTTTCGATGTATTTAGCTTTTTGTAATATTGAAAGTAAAAAAATTGGCTGGATGCATAGTATGTTTGATAATTACTATTTTAAAAAGAATACATATTATTATGGACAATCACTACTATTTAAAAAGTATTTAAATGATCTAGATGAGATTGTTGTATTATCAAGATATGATAAAAATAAATACAAAAAAAATTGGAATATAGATGTAAATGCAATAACAAATATTAAATCATTTGAATCAATAGAAAAAAGTACACTAACAAATAAAACTTTTTTAGCTGCTGGGAGATTTAATTATGAAAAAGGATTTGATATTTTAATAAACGCATTTTATAAATTTCATAAAAAAAATAAAGAATATAAATTGATAATATTAGGTGATGGTGAATTAGAAGAAGAATATAATGCACTTATTATTAAATATAAATTACAAAATTTTATTACAATAAAAAAGAATGTATCAAACATACAGCCATACTTACTAAATTGTTGTGGATTTATTATGCCTTCACGATGGGAAGGATTAGGATTAGTAATGGTTGAAGCATTCGAAACAGGCGTACCTGTTATAGCATTTGATCTGCCTACAATAAGAGATTATTTAATAAGTTATTATAATGGGATAAAATGTGCTAGGATGAATGCTAATTGTTTATGTAATGCTATGAATAGTTATGTTGAATTAAATAGAATTGAATTACAAAAAAATTGTATCGAAACATCAAAGAAATTTGATGAAGGAGTTATAATTGAAAAATGGAATGAAATTTTCAAAAAATATTATTAGAAATCATAAAATAGATAAAATGGACATATTATTGATTGGGTGATTTTTTGAATACATTATTAGTTCGTAGAAGAATTGCTATATTTTTTATAGCTATTTTAATTGCATTTAGTGTTATTTTTGTAAGACTTGGT
>JAWXUF010000027.1:0-16045 GCA_044432865.1 bacterium
AAGTACTTGCCCCCCCTAAAGAAGAAGATGCCCCTGCTCCATAAAGTGCCCCAGTACTCGTTAAAATCATATTAGTATATCCATATCCACCTGCAGCAACTGCTACTGCTGTATAGTTAGTCGGAAGATATGTAGCACCTGACGTACCACTTGTAACTACAGTCCTAAAATAACTATAGTTTGAAGAATAACTACTACCTAATCCAAGAGCGTAACTACCACCGTATCCCGCAGTCCAAACCTTCCCATCGGAATCAACTACTATCCCTGCTTGTTGCGATACATCAAAATCAATCGGCTTATAAAACCCACCAGTTGTTAATCCTCCAGATGTACTTGTCCCAACTTTCGTAAAACTCGCCTGATTTGATCCATTTGTACCAATCCCTAATTGCCCGAAAGCATTATAACCAGCCCCATATAAATACCCATCAGTATTTATATACCAAGTTTCAATTGCACTAGAACCATATCCACTCATCTTAAAAGGAGTCGCCCCATAAGCACCCATCCCAGAAGAATAAGTATCAACCCAGTCCATCGCCCCACTCATATCTTGAGTGTCTAAAGTAGTAGAAGAGTCGGGGAAGTTGTTGGAAGAGGAGAAAGAGTTATTAGAAGATAAAGAGTTAGATAATAATAACCCAATACTAACTAAAGAAAGAATACTCCCCTTAACAATTAAATATATAATAAGTATAACTGCTTAACTACGCCGTTATTTAGTCGAACAATAATAAAAAATATTAACAAATAAAATAAATGTGATATAATTAAATAAGAAAATTATATAGGAGGTGCACAATGAGATACGAAGAACAAATTCTAAAACTACATGATTATACAATAGTCTTTTTATCAGATACATGTTTAGTAGTAACAAAAGATATTGAACAAACATTATCATATGAAAAAATGAGACCTTCTAATGATATAAAGAAAACAAAAAATTCAATAGGAACTACTACATTCTATGTACAATCAAAAAGTAGAACTGCACACTTATATATAAATGAAAAAAAATATTCACTTGATGTTTTAATAAAAAGAGCACCTAAATTTGAAGATGTAAATCTTAAAAGTATAAATAAATATATTACCTATAGAAAAGGAGATTCATATTTTGTTGCTATACCATATGAAGATTATACATATCTAAATAGAAATAATGTATTACTAAAAAGTCAGTTAGGAAATAAAATATATTTCAAAAGATTAAATAGAGAAGAAGTAATAGAAAAACAAAAAGCATTATTTAAATTAAATGTACCAATAACAAATATCATAACAGATACAAAAGTATTAGAACAAAATGATATAATAGAAATTAAAACTATAGTTGCAAATGATGTATCACAAAATAATGACTCATACTTCCTAACAGAACATTTAATTAAAATAATGAACACAGGAGCTAAACAAGTATTAACATATGGATTTAGTAGAAATAATACATTAAACTATTTCGATATAAATATGAGTAATAACTTTGAAGAATTAAAACAATATTTAGATTGTGATTTAAATTATAATAAAAATTATTTTAATTTAAAACATACTTCAGAAGTAACAAAGAACTATTCATGTAGATTAATACAGTTCAATACCTTTTTACCAGTAATGTTATTAGAATATGATAAGATTAAGGATTTACTTGATGATCAAGATACAGCAAACATATTAGCTAAATATTGCACATTAAGACATAGATTAATTCCATATCTTTATTCGGCATTCAAAAAGAAAAGATTATATTTAGAAGATGTATATAAAAAAGTAGATAATAAATTATATGTTGCAGATCAAATATTAATATCACCAATATATACAGAATTAGATAAAACACTACAACAAAATGGAATTCCTATAGCACTAGATGATATTTATTATGATTTAGAAACATTAGAAAAATACGAAGTAGGAACAATCCATAACTTTTATTCATTAGATACAATGCCTCTATTTGCAAGAGCAGGAGCAATAATACCATTATTAGTATTAAATTCAAATGAATATGAAATGTTTGTATTCCCTAATTCAAAAAATGAATATGTATTACATTATGATGATTATGTAGTAGATGAATTTGTTAGGCATGCATATACAACATTTAAATTAGAATATTCACATACAAAAATGGTATTAAAAATAACACCAACTTCACCAAAAGAATTATTACCTTCAATCTTTTATATGAATTTTATAAATATTAAAAAGAATTCGAAAGTAAAAATAAATAATGAAGAATATCAAAATGATTATAATAACGATAAAAAATATTTAATAATAAAACTAGAAGATACAACAAAAGAAATTGAAATAGAAATTACAAACACATTCGGACTTGAAATAGATAGAAGAAATGAATTTTTAGATAAAAAATTAAAGAAGTTTTTCAACAATATAGATTGTGATGAAAAAGATAAATCATTTTATAAATACAAAATAAGACCTTATTTACATGAGGGAATTGACAACGTAGTATCAAGAATAAACAAACAAAATAAATTATTAACAAAAAAACAAAAGAAATATTTAAATAAAATGCTTGAAATGTATAATAAATAATTGTTTTTAATAATATTTCATGATAAAATAAATAAGAAACGAGGATGATTATTATGAGTAAATTTGTACCTGTAGGTATTAGTGCAAGACATGCACACATTTCACAAAAAGATTTAGAAACATTATTTGGTGAGGGACACACTTTAACACACTTTAAAGACTTATCTCAACCAGGTCAATTCGCATGTGAAGAAAAAATAGATGTAGTAAGTTTAGACCCAAAAGGAAAAACAATTTCTGGTGTAAGAATTTTAGGACCAGTAAGAGCTGAAACTCAAATTGAATTAGTAAGAAGCGATGCAATTAAAAATAAATTTAACGCTCCTGTAAGATCAAGTGGTGATATTAAAGGTAGTGGTGGTGCTAAATTAGTAGGACCTAAAGGTGAAGTTATTATTGAAGAAGGTGTAATCGTTGCAGATAGACACGTTCATATGTCATTAGAAGATGCTAAAGAGTACGGTGTAACTGATAGACAAATCGTATCACTAAAAGTAGAAGGTGCTAAAGGTGGTATCATGGGTAACGTATTAGTTAGAGTAAATGCGAACTTTGCATTAGATTGTCATATCGATACTGATGATTCATCAGCATTTGGAATTAATCCAAACGATAAATTAGAAATTATTTTATAAAAAGCCTTTTTAGGCTTTTTATTTTTTTAAAGGAGAAAAATTATGTTTAAAAAACTAGATGATGTAAAAGTATTTAGAGATCCTATATACGGTAATATAAAAGTAGAACATCAATTAATATTAGAATTAATTGATTCTAAAGAAGTACAAAGATTAAGAAGAATAAGACAATTATCTGGGGTGTCACAAGTGTTTCATACAGCTGAACATACAAGATTCCCACATTCATTAGGAACATATGAAATGGCAAGAAGAGTAATTGAAAATAATAAAAGCATAAGAGAATTCTTAAATGAGTATGATCAAATGTTATTATTATGTACTGCTTTATTACATGATATAGGACATGGACCTTTCTCTCACGCATTTGAACATATATTTGATATACCACATGAAGTAATGACAATTAAATTAGTACAATCAGAAATTACTGATGTAAACAAAGCATTAAAAAAACATAATAAGAATTTAATCGAAGATATTTCAAAGGTATTAAGTTATAAACATCCTAATCATGTAATATCATCATTAATATCTAGTCAGATAGATGTAGATAGAATGGATTATCTATCAAGAGATTCATACTCTACAGGAGCTAAATATGGTGCAATAGATCATGAAAGATTAATAAAAGTAATGACAGTAAAAGATAATAAACTTGCTTTTACTACTAAAGGTTCATATACAATTGAAAGTTATTTAATGAGTAGATATCATATGTACTGGCAAGTTTATTACCACCCAACAGCAAGATCATTTGAAACTATATTAGAAGCTATCTATACAAGAATAAAAGATTTACATAAAGAAAACTTTGATTTTGAAGCTAATGTAGATTTATTATTTGACACACTAGATAATCATGATATTGATTCTTATTTAGAATTAGATGATACTTATATTAATGGAATTATAAAACAGTTATCAAGATCTAAAGATAAAATACTAAATGATTTATGTACAAGATTCATTACAAGAAAACTATTTAAGTATATTGAAGTTGAATCAACTAATACAAAAATTGAAGAAATAAAAAACAAATATCAAAACGATGAAATATTAAATAGATATTATTTTAAAGAAGATACAGTAAAACAATCTGCATATATTACATCAGCTAAAACTGATATCAATGAAACAATGGTTGTACTAGAAAATGGCGAAATAACAACACTTTCTAATTACTCAACTGTTATTAGAGGATTAATTGATAGCTCTCAGAAAAAAGAAACTACTATCTTTTATGGTGTTATAAATGAACTATAATGAAGTAATAGTTGTTGAGGGAAAAAATGATCAAGAAAGAATTTCTAGATTATATCCAGGTAGTTTAATTATAACTACTAATGGTAGTGAGATAAGTAAAGATACAATTACTACATTAATAACTTTATCAAAAGATCACGATATAATTTTACTATTAGACCCAGATTATCCTGGTGAAAGAATTAGACATATGATTGAAAATCATATTCCTAATTGTAAACACGCGTTTATAAATAAAAAAGATGCTATATCTTATAATAAGAAAAAAGTTGGAGTAGAACATGCTACTGATGAAGTTATAATTGAATCATTAAATAGTTTATTAACTAAATCAAATAAAAATAATCATATTACATATAGTATGTTAATTAGCATAGGTCTTGCTGGAGATAAAAAAAGTAGTGAATTAAGAAATGCTATATCAAACAAATTAAATATAGGAAATCCTAATGCTAAATCATTTTTAAATAGAATTAACATGTTGGGACTTACATACGAACAATTGATTGAATTAATGGAAGTGGAATAATGAACATATTAAAGTTAAGTAAAATTAAATACATTATATATTGTTGTATTGTTATATTTATAATAATCAACTTGAATTTTCTTTACCTATATTTAGTAGGTAGAGGAAATACTTTAAGTTTCATCTTAATATGTAATTTAATATTGTTTTTAATTACTACTTTAATTTTATTCATATGTAATTTATTAATAGAGGAGAAATAGTATGAAAAAAATATTAATACTTATTATTATGTTACCAATACTATTTCTTTCTTCATGCGGAATTGATTTGAGTAATACTGTATCTGGAGATTTTGTTTATACAAAGTGGACAGCAACAAATGACAAATGTGATATTAGTGGTTTAAGTAGTGAAGGTAATAAAAAAGAAACAATTGTCTTTCCAACTGTATTAGATGATATAGAAGTAAGTGACATTGATAAACCAGTTGGATCTACTTTTAAAATAAGCAATGCGAAAAATGTATATTATCATGGTGCAATTGGAAGTAATGTAAGTATATTGTATAGTGCAGATAATATCAATTTGTACATTTCAGGAAATCCAAGTCATCCACATAATGAGTTACTGTATATTGATTTAAAAAATATTGAAAATCATACAGTATATATTCAGGAATGTTATTACGACAATATGTTGAATTATAAAATAAACTTTCAAAAAGGAAATGTTGTTTATTATGCATCAGATAAATGGGGTGAATATACTTTCTTTATTGATGACTGTGATAATCAAATGGTAAATGTAATACCACCTAATCCAATTAAAGAAGGATATGAGTTTACTGGATGGTATACTGATGATACGTATACAGATAAATGGGATTTTGATAATATTATTCCATCTAAACAATATGATAATGGTAATTACATATTTAAAGAAACATCAATCTTTGCTAAATTTGAGGTGAGACAATGAAAAAGATATTAATAATATTTTTATTAGTTATATTATCTGGATGTGAATTACCTTTAACAGAAACACAACAAATAGAGCTACATACACAAGCTATAGCAAATGCTATTGTAGAAAAAGATGAAATTGAATTTAAAGAATTATTTGCAGATAATGTAATACATTATTATAACGATTTTGATGAGAAGATGAATGAAGTACTAAACTATGTAGATGGTACATTAGTTGAAGCAAGAAAAACATCATATTCAAGTTCAGGATATAATCATTATGGTTTTATTAAAAAATATTTCAGACATTCTATTGAAATTAAAACATCACTACATACATATACACTATATGTTATCGTATGTAATAGCGATGATATAGATGATGATAACATTGGATTTCATCATCTTCGAATTAGAAGAGCTGACTTTGATAATGAAGAATGGATAAATATAGGTAATGCTAGTAGTTAATAATTAAAGAAAAGGAAAGTCATATAATGACTAGGTATTAAATATGAAAAGAATAGGTACAGTAGGAAAAACAAACGAAATAATTAAAAATAATGATTTCTATTTTAAAAAGAAATTCGGACAAAACTTTTTAATAGATCAAAATATACTAGAAGGTATTGTTAATGCTAGTAGTATTACAAAAGATGTTGCTGTAATAGAGATAGGACCTGGTATAGGAGCTTTAACAGAACATCTATGTCATAACGCTGGAAAAGTGCTTGCTTATGAAATTGATAATAACTTAATTCCTATTCTTAAAAATAACTTAGATGAATATGATAATATAACAGTATTAAACAAAGACTTTTTAGAAGCAGATGTAGTTGCTGATATTAAAGAATATTTATCTGATTATAAAGAAGTTTATTTAGTAGCAAATTTACCTTATTATATTACTACACCAATTATTATGCATTTATTAGAAAATGTAAAAGAAGTAACTAAATATACTATGATGATGCAATTAGAAGTTGCTGATAGAATTTGTTCAAATAAAGGAAAAAAAGATTATAACAATTTATCAATTGTTATTCAATATTTAGCTAATGTTAAAAAAGCTTTATTTGTAAGTAGAAATGTATTTATGCCAAAACCTAATGTAGATAGTGCAGTAGTAGTATTTGATATAAAAGAAAAACCTGATTTTGCAGCAAACAATGAAAAGTTCTTTTTTAGTTTTGTTAGGAAATCATTTCATAATAGAAGAAAAACATTAGTTAATAATATTAACTTTGCATATGGTATGCCTAAAGATGAGATTGCTAAAATATTAGAAGAAAATAATATTAATCCATTAGTAAGAAGTGAAGCATTAAGTATTGAAGAGTTTGTAAATTTAGCAAATATATTTGAAAGTAGTGTAACAAAAAAATAAATTTATTATATATTAATACTAGGTGATTAATATTAAAGTAAATGATTGTGTAGTAAGAATATCATATAATAAAGATATTGTATTTAAAATAATAGATATCCAAAATGATACTGCTATTTTAAGAGGGATGTTTCATAGACTTGAAGCAACCGCATTATTAAGTGATTTAGAATTAGCAGGAGAATCACAAATTGATGAGGATCACAGAAGAACTAATTCTAAATTAAAAACAATATTAAATAATAAAAAAAGATCATATCATATGACAGGTAAAATACTTCATATTGATGGAGATAAGATGTATTTAGATCAATGTATTAATTTATATAAAGAACTTAAAATTCCAGCATATGGAGTTTATTTAAAAGAAGAAGAATTTAAAGAACATATATTAGATTTAATTTATAAAGTAGATCCAGATATTGTAGTATTAACAGGACATGATTCATATAACAAACAAGGTGTAAAAGACCTTGATAATTATTTAACAACAAACTATTTTATTGATGCTGTTAAAGAAATAAGAAGACACTACTCAAAAGATCATATCTTTATTTTTGCTGGTGGATGTCAAAGTAACTTTGAAGCATTACTTGCTGCTGGATGTAATTATGCATCAAGTCCTAAAAGAATAAATATAGATGTATACGATCCTGCTATTGTTGCTATAAAGGCTGCAATAACGCCATTTAATCAGATTGTAAATTTAAATGATGTATCTAAAAATACTTCCTTAGATAAAAGTTTATTAAGTGGAATAGAATCTTATGGAAAGATGAGGTTATTACTATGAAAGCAAAATCTTATGCTAAAATTAACTTAACATTAAATATTTTAAATAAAAGAAACGATGGGTATCATAACTTAAAATCAGTTATGATACCGATTAATCTTTATGATGAATTAGAATTTGAATTAAATGATACATACATATTAAATTCTAATTTTGATATTGATATTAATGATAATATTATTACTAAAGTTTTTAATATATTTAAAAATAGATATAACATAGGGAATGTAAAAATTAATTTAAATAAAAATATACCTCATCAAGCTGGACTTGCTGGTGGGAGTAGTAATGCTACTACTACAATTAAATGTTTAAATGAATTATTTAATTTAAATCTTGATATTAAAACTTTGGAAGAAATAGCATTAGAAGTAGGAAGTGATACTTTATTCACACTTCATTCAACTCCAGCTATTGTATCTTCTAGAGGAGATATTTTAAATGTATTAGAAAATTGTAATCCTGACTTTTATGTATTATTAATTAAACCTAACTTCGGATTTAGTACAAAAGATATTTTTAATAATTCAGATATATTTAATCAAGAACATAACGATGAAATAATTGATTCATTAATAAATAATGATGTTAAATCAATTGATTCATATTGTTATAATTCTTTTTTAAATACTATTCTAAATACTAATAAAGAGTTTAATGATTTATATAGCGAAATTTCTAAATATAAAAAACCACATTTAACAGGAAGTGGTTCTACATTATTTTTATTAAGTAATGATATTAAAGAATTAAATGATATTAAAGATAAATTTAATAACTGTTATACTAACATAGTATCAACAAAACTTTCCTAACATGTACAAAAGTACATGTTTTTGTTTTAAATAAATATTTATAATATATTTGTTTATGGATAAAATAATTTATGTAAACGCATTACAATGCTTAATCAATTGAATAAAAAGGTGTTTTATATTATAATTATATTAAGAAAGTCGAGGAATACTACTATGCCAATGTTATTAGATAAAAAAGTTAAATTATTTTCATTAAGTGCAAATCCGGAATTAGCACAAGAAATTGCTGAATCAATTGGAATTGAACTTGGAAGTTGTAATGTAAGAAGATTTGCTGATGGAGAAGTTAATGTTTCAATAAATGAAACAGTACGTGGACATCATGTATTTGTAGTTCAACCTACAAGTGCTCCTGTAAATGAACATTTAATGGAATTATTAATTTTATGTGATGCTTTAAAAAGAGCATCAGCATTAACTATTAATTTAGTAATACCATATTATGGTTATTCAAGACAAGATCGTAAAAGTAAAAGTAGAGAACCAATTAGTGCTAAATTAGTTGCTGATTTAATTCAAACAGCAGGTGCAACAAGAGTAATAGCCTTAGATTTACATGCTGCTCCTATCCAAGGATTCTTTAATATTCCTATTGATAACTTTTTAGGATTACCTATTTTAGTAAATTATTTATTAGATCATAAACTTAAAAATATTTGTGTAGTATCTCCAGATCATGGTGGTGCTGTAAGAGCAAGAGAATTCGCTAAAGTATTAGATGCTTCAATTGCTATTGTTGATAAAAGAAGACCAGAAGCAAACAAAGCAGAAGTTATGGGTGTTATCGGAGATGTTAAAGGTAAAACTTGTATCTTAGTAGATGATATCGTAGATACTGCTGGGACATTAACTGCTGGGGCTGAAGCTTTAATGAAAATGGGTGCTAAAGAAGTATATGCTGCTTGTACTCATGGATTATTAAATGGACCTGCTATTGAAAGAATTAATAATTCACCAATTAAAGAAATGATTATTACAAATACCGTTAGATTAGATGCAAGTAAAAAATCTCCGAAGATTGTACAATTATCTGTAGGATCATTATTAGGACATGGTATTGTTAAAATATTATCTGATGAACCATTAAGTGGATTATTCACTTATTCATATGATAAATCAAAAAGAGAATTATTATAAAATAAACAAAGGCTTATTATAAAGCCTTTTTTATCGTAAGGAGATATTTATGAAATTAATTATAGGACTTGGAAATCCAGGTAAGAAATATGAAACAACAAGACATAACATTGGTTTTTTAGCAATTGATAATTATGTAAAAAAATATAATTTGTCATATAAAGTAGAAAGTAACTTTAATGCTGTAAGTGCAAAAACTAATAATGCAATTTTGATTAAACCACAAACTTTTATGAATTTAAGTGGAGAATCAATCATAAAATATATTAACTATTACAAAATAGATATTGAAGATATAATTGTAATCTACGATGATATCTCTATTCCTTTTAATGATATTAGAATAAGACTAGCCGGATCTGCTGGAGGACATAACGGAATTAAAAGTATAATACAGCATACTAAAACTCAAGAATTTAAAAGAGTTAAACTTGGTGTAGATAATAATACAAATATGAATTTAGCTGATTATGTATTAGGTAATTTCTCTAAAAATGAATTAAGTGATTTAGAGATTACATTTAATATTACAAACGATTTAATTGATGATTTTATTAATGATAAAAGATTTGATTTAATTATGAATAGCTACAATAGAAAGGGCTAAATATGATTAATTACCTTAAAGATAATTCTACCTTTATTAATTTATATGATAAAAAAAGAATTAATAAATCAAACGACAATTTTAATATCTATCTTATTGCCTCTGATTATTTACAAAATAACAGAAGCATTTTTGTCGTTTTACCAAGTTTATTTCAAGCCCAAAAATATTATGATAGTTTATTAAATATGATTAATGCTGATGATATTTTATTTTTCCCATGTGATGATATTGTAGCAACAAGTTTTATGATATCTTCAAATGATTTTAAATTTGAAAGAATCAATACAATTAAAGAGTTAACTAAAGGTACTAAAAAAATTATCATTACTAATTTTAGTGGTATTACTAAATTTAATATTCCATTAGATATATGGAAAGATAATATTATTACTATTAATAAAGAAGAAATTGATAGAGAATTATTAATTAATAAATTAGTTAAAATAGGATATAAGAAAACATATACTGTATATAAAACTGGAGAGTTCTCTGTTAGAGGAAGTATAATCGATATATTTCCATTAAATTATGAAAATCCAATAAGACTAGATTTCTTTGGTGATGAATGTGATGATATAAAAGAATTTAGTGTTGATACACAGTTATCAATAAGTAAATTAAATAGTGTTGAAGTAATTCCTGTTACAGAATTTTTCTATGATGATACTTTACTTAAAGATTCATTAAGTAAAATTAATATTACTGATGATATAAGATTAGATATTAACAATTTAGAGATAAGAGAAAAAATTGATTCATTAAATCACTATCTTCCATACTTTTATAATCCAACATCAATTATTAATATGATTGATTCAAAAGTATATATTCAAGATATTGATAAAATGAATGCTTTATATTTAAAAAGTTTAACTGATTTAAAAGAGTTTTTAAATGAAGAATTAAAACATAAATACTTTTTTACTATTGATGAGTTAGTAAATGATAAGATGTTTTATATTGATGGAGTTACATCACACGATAATCAAACAATAATTCATAATAAAGATTTAGAATATTATAATGGAAACTTTAGAAGACTTCTAAATGATATTAAACAATATCTTAATATTAAATATATTTATATTTCATTAAATAATATAGATAGATTAAAACGAGTAAAAGAATTCTTATTAGATAATGGTATTCCTTATCAAACATTAAATAAAGAAAATAATCCTAAAGTAGAATTTGTTAATTTTACTACACATTATGCATTACCATTAGATTCAAATACACTTAATGTATTAATATTAAATGAAGAAGCATTATATACAACTACAATTGAAAAGAAGAAAATTAAATATAAATCTTTATTTTCTAATTCAACAAAAATATCAAAACATGATGAATTAAAAATCAATGACTATATTGTACATTACGATTATGGAATTGGTAAATATATTGGAATTAAAGTAATGGAGAAAAATGGTTTATTCAGAGATTACCTACAGTTACAATATCAAGGTACAGATATACTTTATATTCCAATAGAAAAGATTGATAAAGTACAAAAGTATAATGTAATAGAAGGTAGAGAACCTGCTTTAACTAAACTTGGAAGTTCTACATGGACTAAAACTAAAAAGAAAGTATTAGCTAAAGTAAAAGAAACATCTGAAAGATTAATTAAATTATATGCACAAAGAAATCAAGCAGTAGGTTTTCAATATTCAAGTGATGATGAACTACAAGTAGAGTTTGAAAAAACATTTGGATATGATTTAACATTAGATCAATTTAAAGCAATTCAAGCAGTAAAAGAAGATATGGAATCTACTAAACCAATGGATAGACTTATTTGCGGGGATGTTGGATTCGGTAAAACAGAAGTAGCAATTAGAGCAGCATTTAAAGCAATCATGGATAAAAAACAAGTTGCTTATCTTGCTCCAACTACACTCCTTACAAGACAACACTTTTACTCATTTAAAACTAGAATGTCTACTTTTGGAATTAATGTTGAATTATTAAATAGATTTGTTACAGCAAAAAGAACAAAAGAAATAATCCAAGGACTTGCTGATGGTACTGTTGATTGCGTTGTTGGGACACATAGATTATTATCTAAAGATATTATATTTAAAGATTTAGGATTATTAATAACGGATGAAGAACAACGTTTTGGTGTTACTCATAAAGAAAGAATAAAAGAAATAAAATTAAATATAGATACATTAACTTTAACAGCTACACCAATACCAAGAACATTACAAATGTCTATTATGGGAATAAAAGATTTATCTACAATTGAAACACCACCTAAAAATAGATATCCTGTACAAACATATGTAACACAACGTAATGATTCAATTATAAAAGAAGCAGTTGAAAGAGAAATTATTCGTGGTGGTCAAGTATTTTATATGTATAACTATAAAGATGATATTATCGATATTGCTGCACATGTAAATAAATTAGTACCTGAAGCTAAAATTGTAACAGCTCATGGATCAATGAGTAAAAATGAATTAGAAGATACTATTCAAGATTTCATCGATAAAAAATATGATGTATTAGTATGTACTACTATAATTGAAACAGGTATTGATATACCTGATACAAATACATTATTAATACATGATGCAGATCAATTAGGATTATCACAGTTATATCAGTTAAGAGGAAGAGTAGGTAGAAGTGATAAAATCGCTTATGCTTATTTAATGTATGATAATAAAAAAGTATTAACTGAACAAGCAACAAAGAGATTAGAATCAATTCAAGAGTTTACTGAACTAGGAAGTGGATATCAAATTGCTATGCAAGATCTTGCTATTAGAGGAGCAGGAGATGTACTTGGTGAACAACAATCAGGATTTATGGATAACATCGGTGTTGAGTTATATTTAAAAATATTAAATGATACATTAAAAGAATTAAAGAATCCTGTTGTAGTAGAAGAACCTGTTACTGAATTCAAACAAATATATTCTAATAGAACAATTGATAATGAATACATTAATAATGAAGATGCTAAATTAGAAATTCATAGTAAAATTAAAACATTAACTTCAGTAAATAATTTAGTTAAATTACAACTAGAATTAGAAGATAGATTTGGTAAATTTGATAATGAATTACTATCATATATGTATGAAAAACTATTCTTTAATCTATGTCATAAATTAACTATTTATGATATTAAGGATAATTTTAGAGAGAAAAGATTAACTATCTCAAGTAAAACAACAAGCAAATTAAATCCAGAAAAATTGTATAAATTAATATATGATTCAAATATAGCAAACATAAAATATGTGATTGATGAATTTATTATTATAATTGATTTATCGCATAACAAAGACAATATTTGGTTACCTGATACTTGTAAATTATTAGATAAGATTATCAATTTACTAAATTAATTTATAACAAAGTATATATTTACATTTTTTGTTAATAATATTTTTGGTGATATAAATGAAAGAAACTGGTGTAATAAGAAGGATAGATGAATTAGGTAGAATCGTTATACCTAAAGAGATTAGAAAAAAGTTAAAAATACGTAATGGAGATTCAATAGATATCTATATTGATCAAGATAAAATAGTACTTCAAAAATATAGTGCATTAAAAGATTTAGATACAGTAATAACAATTTTATTAGATACTTTAAAGAAAGTATATGGGGCTAAAATTGTTATTACTGATATGACAAAAGTTATTGCAACTACTGTTAAAGAAATTCCATTAAATGAATTATCAGAAGAATACATTAAACTAATTGAAAAGAAAAAAGAGACTGATTTAAATAAATCAAGCATAACATTAAATAATGAATATATATTAAATACATATTCAAAAGTTTTACCAATTGTTATATATGGAGATTTATTTGGTTCAATTTTAATAATGGATTGTACTAATAAATCAATTGAAATACTTAATTTGATAAATTCATTCATATCTGATTACATTGAAACATAAAATAAAAGACAATTAATTTTGTCTTTTTTTGTTGTATTTTTACGATAAATATCATACAATACATAAAGAGAGAAAATTAAAGGAAGTAAAAAGAATGAGATATAATTACAAAGGAGACAATTATGTTAAATTCAAAAAAAAGTAATATATTATTTATATTCATTCAAATTTTATCATTAACAATTATGGTAATGTGTGTATTAGGAGTATTCATTACAAAAGATGACGATAGACAAGCAAGATATTTTTTCAATTTCTTTACTATCTTATGGCTATTCTTAGTTACATTTATTCCACGTATATTAAAGAAAAAAATTAAATTAGCAGTACCAGATCCAATATTAGTAATATTTTTAGTATTCTGTATTTGTCACTTCTTATTAGGTGAAGCTGGACATTTCTATTTATATGTACCGCATTGGGATACAATGTTACACTTAATCGGTGGAGCAGTAACTGCAATACTAGGATTTTGTTTAATAGGTTTATTTAATGATATTCAAAAAATTGATGTTAAACTATCACCATTCTTTTTAGCATTATTCGCAATATGCTTCACTATTACAGTTGGAGTTGTATGGGAAATATTTGAATTCGCATCAGATGTGATTACAGGTTCTAATATGCAAAGATATATGGATAGTGTAACAGGTGAAGTATTTGTTGGGATTGCTGCTTTAAAAGATACAATGAAAGATTTAATACTTGAATCAATTAGTGCTGTAGTTGTTGGGATGATTTACATTTTTAATACTAAATTTAGAGATAGTATTGATAATTTCAAAATGAAAAGAATTCGTGATGAAGAAAATAAAGAAGTAAACAAAACAGTACAAATCGAAGAATAATATATGAACATAAAAAAGAGTTTTTAAATAAACTCTTTTTTTATATTTATATTGTGTCAACTAATTGACACATTAGAATTAAAATGTTAAAATTAGTAAGATTGAAAGGAGTATGACATTGAATAAAAAAATAGAAACATTACAACGAATCCTTAAATTAAGCGAATTCGTTAAATTTAATGGTAAAGATAGAAAAAATCACCATAGGCTTAAAACTGATTTAGGTAAATCAAGTAAGAGAATAATATGGTTATTAAAAAGAAATGGACCTTTAAATCAAAGACAAATATCAAAAGAATTAAATATTAGTCCACAAGCTATATCTGAAGCTGTTAAAAAATTAGAAACAGCGAATTTCATTATAAAAGAAATAATTAACAAAAATGAAACACAAATAAAGTTAACTGAATTAGGTGAACAACATGCACTTATAATAAAAGAAAGAATACAAAAGCATGCTGATTCATTATTAAGTGAATTTGAAGATGAAGAACTTCAAGTAGTAATAGACTTTATAAATAAGATAATAAATAAGGAGAAAAAAGATGTTTAAGTTAATGAAGAACTCTTTAAGAGAGTACAAAATTTATGCAATATTAACACCACTAGTTGTATT
>JAWXUF010000028.1:0-15955 GCA_044432865.1 bacterium
CATTACTTATATCAAATCCACTTGCATCTAATGATGTTAATGTACTACAATTACTAAACATTGAACTCATATTTGTTACATTGCTTGTATTGAAACTACTTACATCTAATGATGTTAATGTACTACAATCATAAAACATATATGACATGTTTGTTACATTGCTTGTATCAAAATCACTAACTATCAAAGACATTAACTCATTACATTTATAAAACATATATGACATATTCGTTACATTACTCGTATCAAAATTACCAGTATATAAAACAGCTAACAAAATACAACTGTCAAACATATGCGACATGTTTGTTACATTACTTGTATCAAATCCACTCACATCTAATGTTATTATTGAATTGCAATTGTGAAACATTGAACTCATGTTTGTTACACTACTTGTATCAAATCCACTTACGTCAATTTTCGTTAAAGAATTACAATCGTGAAACATTGAACTCATATTTGTTACATTGCATGTATCAAAATTACTCAAATCTACTGATGATAAAGCACTACAATTACTAAACATATATTCCATTCTCGTTACATTACTTGTGTCAAATCCACTTACATCTATTGTTGTTAAAGAAATACAATTGCTAAACATAAAATGCATTCTAGTTGTATTGCTTGTATCAAATCCACTTACATCTATTGTTGTTAAGTTTTCACAGTACGAAAACATTGAACTCATATTTGTTACATTGCTTGTATCAAAATCACTTACATCTAATGATGATAGAGCACTACATTCATAAAACATTGAACTCATATACGTTACATTGCTTGTATCAAAATCACTTACATCAATTATTGTTAAGTTTTCGCAGTGCAAAAACATTGAATTCATATCTGTTACTTTACTTGTATTGAAACTACTTACATCAATTATTGTTAAGTTTTTACAGTACGAAAACATGTTACTCATATTTATTACATTACTTGTATCAAATCCACTTACATCTATTGTTGTTAAAGATTCAGTACCAAAAAACATATAAGTCATACTTGTTACGTTACTTGTATCAAAATTACTCATATCTATTGTTGTTAAATTATCACAATAAAAAAACATCCTACCCATAAATACTACATTACTTGTATCAAAATTACTTAAATTTGCTGTTGTTAGAGAGTAACAACTAGCAAACATTGAACCCATATTTGTTACATTGCTTGTATCAAAATTACTAACATCTATTGTTGTTAAATCACTACACCCTTCAAACATAGAACTCATACTTGTTACTTCACTTGTATCTAAATGTGAAACAACATTAGTAATAACCTCTGTTGAAAATTGTGCATCTGAATCTTTTGGATAAACTTCTTCAAACCAATTGGTTAATATTCCTCGACATGATTTAGTTTCATTTATTACTTCTTGATAATGCGTAATTAACATTTCATTAGAATAAGTTACTTTTTTATCATTATCTACAATCTCATCATCTGGAGTTTCTGTTTCTCCTTTCGTACTTACAAACATAAAAGAAACAACTAAAACTACAGTTGATAAAATTGCTATACACCCTATTACTATTTTCTTCATTCATATACCTCTTATAAAATTTATTATAAACATATAAATATTATACACTATTTTAAAATTAAACATAGAATAATGTTACATGAAAATAAAAGCATATGTTAATTTATGTATTTTATATATATAAAGAAATGTATAAAATAATAATTTATCAAAAGAAAAATAGTATAGAAATTAATCTATACTATTTTTAAATAAATATCTTTATTACAACATTTTATATCTTTTTAAATATACTACTATCTACTAAATCTACATATGAAGTATATTTAGTTAACTCCCCAGCATTAATCATTATATCTTGCAAATATTCAAATTCTGATTCTGTTAATTCAGGAGTTAATGCCCATGCATCAATACTTCTGTATCTAGCAATTGAACTAACTAAAATATCATAATCAGTATCTGAGAAATAACTATATAAAGATGTCGCTACTTCTTCATCTGTATGTTCATATACCCAAGTTTGAGCTTTTTGAATAGCTTTTGTAAATGCTACTACATCATCATATCTTCCGTTAATAAATGAAGACTTAGCTGAATAACAAGTGTATGCAAGACTATCAGTATAATCTCCTACCGCCCCTACAACAAAACCATATCCTTCTTTTTCTGCCATTGAAGCTGTTGGTTCAAATAAGGTAGTATAATCTGCTTCTCCATTGTAAAATGATCCAGCCATTGCAGCAAAATCAATATCTGTTCTAACATTTACTTCTGCACTTGGAGTATCTAATTGTGCATCAAGACCTGCTTGTTGTAACACGTATAATAAACTCATACATGGTACCCCACCATTTCTTCCACCTAATATACTTTTATTTGATAAATTAGATAATTCAAAAGATGTTTTTTCTGTAGAATCTCTTGATACAATAAAAGCGCCATCTTTTTGAGTTAACTGTGCAAAGTTAATTGCATAATCTGTCAACCCTTGTTCATACACATAAATACTTGCCTCAGGGCCCATTAAACCGATTTGAGCTTCTCCTGAGATTAATGTTGCCATTACAGCATCAGCACCACTTGCAAGTAAAATTTCAACCTCTAATCCTTGGTCTTCAAAGAATCCTTCTGAAGCTGCAATATATTGTGGCGCATAAAATACACTATGTGTAACTTCTGCTAATACAATTTTGTCACTAGATTCACATCCTGTTAAACCAAATACACCTAACACAGATGTTCCTAATACACAAAAATATGTAAATAATTTTTTCATTTATATTTCCTTTCTGATTTTGTTTTAATAATTCTATTTAATTTCTTAATAGATATTATTAACAAATTAAATGTAGTATTCATTACTACTGTTAGTAAAGCTAGAATAAATACTGCCATCATAACTAGATCTAATCTAAATACATTACTTCCATAAGTTATTAAATATCCTAATCCATATCTACTTACAATAAACTCACCAACAATTACACCAATCCAAGACATTCCAATATTAACTCTTGTTATTGAAATTAAGTTATCAACATTTGCTGGTAAAATTAAATGTTTCATTATTTGAAATTTACTAGCTTTAAATGATCTCAACATTTTAACTTGATCAGGATTTACATTATTAAATCCATTTAGTGCATTTATTATTGTTATTACAATTGAAATAGACATAGCAACAAATACTATACCTTTTGTATTAGTACCTACCCATATAATAAATATAGGAGCAAGCGCTGTTTTAGGTAATGCATTTAATACAACTAAGAATGGATTACTCACTCTTTGTGATAAAGAAGAAAACCATAATAGCATTGCTATAATAACACCTATTAAAGTACCGAATATTAACGCTAAGACTACTTCTAATGATGATTGCCATATATGTTGATATATTTCACCTGATTGAAAGTATTGTACAGTTAAATCCCAAATAGCTGATGGTTTACTAAAGATAAATTGTTCTAGTACACCAAAATTAACTAATAACTCCCAACCCACTAACAATACTAGTATAGTAAATACTTGTAGAAATGTTACAATTAGTGTTTTCTTTTTCATATCTTTAATAAAATTTTCATGGTTAGTATCGATATACTTCATGATAGATCACTCCAAATTTTATCAAAGTACTCTTTGAATTCAATTGCTTTTCTTTTCTCAACAGGATTATCTTCTTCTGATGTTAGATTTACTATATATTTTTTATTTAAACAGGCTGGTCTATTTGTTAATACATTTATTTCATCAGCCATACTTATTGCTTCACTTATATCATGAGTTACTAATATAGTTGTTATATTTAAATTTTTTATTATTTTATATATATCATTAGATACACTTATTTTAGTTTGTGCATCTAGTGCACTAAATGGTTCATCTAATAATAATAGTGTAGGATTTGTTACTAAACTTCTTATTAAAGCAACTCTTTGTCTCATACCACCAGATAATTCTTTTGGATATCTATAGATAAATTCTTCTAAATTATATTTTATTAATAATTCTTTAGCATAATCTATTTTCTCTTTTGTAAGTTCTTTACTAATTTTAAGTCCTATAACTACATTATCTAATACATTTAACCAATCTAATAGATTGTCTTTTTGAAACATATATCCGACTTTTTCATTACATATAATTGTTCCACTATCTGGTATTAATAATCCACTTAATATATTAAGTATTGTACTCTTCCCACAACCTGATGGACCTATTATAGCTGTAATCTTTTGATGTTCTATATCTAATGTTAAATCTTTTAACACTTCAGTTCTTTCTTTTTTATTATAAAAATTTAAATTTATATTTTCAAATTTCACGTTTCCTTTCATTTCATCACCACTTAATCTATTATATTTAATAAATTAATTTGTGTATGTGTTAAAGTACAAAAAAAATACTAGAATAATTTCTAGTATTTTTCTTTATTAAATAAATTCGTATTTATCTTTTTTAATTATTGATGTAGCAATTGAAATTACTACTCCTATAATAACTGCTAATAAGATATGTAAGTAATTATCACTTGTTAAAGTAAGTGTATATACTTCAAAATTCTTTAGTACTACATTATCAAATGTAGCTAATATATTACTAAATAATGTAGTATCAAAAGGTATACTTGCTGATGTACCACCTCTAAAGATATCAATTACAAATATAATAATCATAAATGTACCAAATAAACTTGAAATAGTTTCAACCATTCTTTTATCGAATACAAATAATAAGAATCCTACACCACATGATGCAATAAGTTTTATAATATTACTTGATAATGCTAATTCATCATTTAATAGCTTTGTTAGGAAAGTTAATTCTTCTGCCCCAGTTAATGATAATATAGCATCTACTACTGTAATTAAATTAAAGAAACATAAATTTGTTAATACAAATCCATATAAAAAAGTAAATCCACGATCAAATTTAAATACAACTATTATTGATAAAGCAGATACCACCCCACAAATTGCTAGAATAGCAACTTCATTGTCGAAGCTTGGTACAAAGCTTACTATCAATGTATAAACTACAAAGAATAAAGACAGACAAGTCATTGGTTTTCTTAGGAAACCAATAAAACTAAATAAGATAAAAAATACAGCGATTATTAATGCAATTATGTTATCCAAGATAATCATCTCCTCTTTTTTAATATTATATCATATATCACAAATAAATAAATACCTTTAGTATAAAAATGTATAAAAAAAGGCCTCTTAAAAAGAGGTCTTTAGTTTGCATTCTATAAGCCATGTTCTGTTATCGATAATCATCTATCTACAGATTACTCTGTCTTTGCTTTGATTCATTTCTCTCTACAAAGTTCCCCTACCGAATTTGGGTTTCTAGCTTGAGGGGTTTACCGCGTTTCATTTTTCATTTTCATGAAAACTCGTTTCTGTGGCACGTTGTTAACTTAACCATATCTTGCGACTTAGGTCTTGTTAAGCCGTTACTATTACTAGTACCCTAGGTTATCCCTAGGCACAATCACTACATCCATCTCAGGATGTGCTAGCATGGACTTTCCTAACCTTATTCAGGCTCGATTACCCGAATGCATATTAATTATATCTACTTACTTGCAATATGTCAAATTATAAAAATAAGAAAAAGTGAAAAATGTCGTTATTATGCGGTAATATAAAAAAATAAACCTTTTAATTAAAAAAGGTTTATTTTTATTAAGAGAACATTTCTTGACTTAAAGACTTAGCTACTACTTTAACAGCACCCATCTTTTTATCTTCACCAAGTTTGTTCCATTCTGTTCCTAATTCTTTTACAACTGCTTTATCTACGAATACTTTTAATGATTTTTTACAACCAGTAAATAAGTAATCATTTAATACAGTTATATTTGGATTAATATATACTTTCGATAAATTCTCACATCCATTAAATGCAAGGTCTTCAATCTTAGATACATTATTACCTAAAATAATTTCAGATAAATTTGTATTTTGAGTAAATGTCTTACCAATTACATCTTGGTTAGTTATCTTAATTTGCTTAATATTTACGTTGTAAACGTCTTTACCGAATAAATAAGTTAAGTTATCAAGTTTACTATTACACGCCCCAACAAATGGAATTTCAATGTAATCAAATTTAGTACAATTTTTGAAGATAGTTTTACCGATTGTATTACAATCTTTATTTATTTTAACAGATTTTAAATTAGTACAATTTTCAAATAATTCATCACTAATTGAAGTTATACTTGTTAATTCAATTGTTTGTAAATTAATACAATTTCTAAATGCACCTTCTAAAGTTTCAACTACTTCTGTAGGTGTTACAATAGATTTATTAATATTATTAAATCCTCTTAATATTTTAGTTTTAGAATATAATACATTATCTTGTACAAAGTAATTTTCATTATTTTTAGTTTCTAAATTATTAACAGAAATAAAATCAAATACTTCTTCATCAACAACATCTAAACCTTCTTCAAATACTAAATTATTAAATTCAATTTTTTTAGTTTTTAATGCAATTAATTTATTAGTTAAATAATCTAACTTAAATTCTTTCAATTGTTTAAATACTAATTTCTCATATGAATTAATACCTTTAAAGAATTGATCAGTTATTTGATTTCCTAAGAAAGTTATTTCTTTGATATCATTAAGTGCTTTTCTAAATACTACTGATGGATTATCTTTAATATTATCAACGCTAATAGAATTAATTTCTTTAACATTATCAAATAACTCTGTATATTTTAAATCAACATTGGATAATTCAACATGATTTATTTTATTTACGAATTTAAATGCATTAGATGCAATATATGTAATATCTTCATTAACTACTAAAGAATCAATTTCTTCTTTTGTACAGTAAATAATTTGATTATTAGAAATAATACAATTAGAAACATATTTAACATTACTATTTTCAGAACATTCAACTTCATTAATAATAACATTATTAAATGACATCTCTTGTACTTCACTTATTTGTTTAGGGAATGTTAATTTATTAATATTAATATTTTTAAATAAACCTTCCTCAAATACAGGATGTTTTACACCAAATAAATTTAATTCATTAACATTACGTACATTTCTTAATACATTAGTAAATAACGTACCACCATTAATTGTTATGTTATTTAAATCACTTGGAATTTGATCAAATAAGTAATCTAATGTCTTAGGAGATATTTTCTCACTTCCAACAAATGATAATTCTAAATTTTTAATATTAGGACAATTTAAGAATATATTTTGTCCATATTTTTCAACTTTAGGACATTTAATTGATTCTAATGTATCACAATTAGCAAATGCATTAGCTTTAATAATTCTTACATTATTTGTATCAACATTTTTTAATCTTATTGAATCAAATGTATTAGTTTCAAGTGTTTGGATTTCAGAAGGAATAATTAAATCATCTTCTGAATCAAATACATTTAAAATGATAGTTTTCTTAATATCAATTAAGAAATTAGATTCAAATTTATAGAAAATATTGTTTTTAATATCGAAATTAACAAATTTAAATTTATTAAATGTAGATGAATGAATTTCATTAATTTTATTACCAATAGAAATATTATCAATTCTACTTCCATTAAATGCTGAATGACCTAATGATGTAACATTAGATAAATCTAGATTTTCAAGATGTGCATTAGCAAATGCAAAGTCACCAACTGTTCTAATATCAGACATAAATGGTAATGATAAATTAGAGCAATTAAAGAATGAATAATCTCTAATTTTATTTAATTTAACATTAATAATTAATTCTAAATCAACATTACTAAATGAACCTTCTAATATTTCACCTGAATTAACTTTAATTGTTTTTAAAGAATTTGGTAAATAATAAGTTCTTTCAGTACTAAATGAACTTTGAACTAATTTTTTAGATTTAGGATCTTCTTCTGTTGAGAATAATGTTCCAATAAAATCAAATCTAATTGGTACATCAATTTCAACTAATGAATTACAATTAGCAAAAATACCAATTCCGAAATCTTTAATAGTTTCAGGAATAGAAATTCTTGTTAAATTACTATTTTTAAATGCATAATCACCAATATGATTAACATGTTCTAAACAATTTATTTCTTTTAAATTAGTACAATTTTCAAATGCATAATTTCCAATATAATTAATTTCTTCAATAAAATTAATTGTATTTAAATTAGATACACCACTAAATAATCTATCAGGAATTTTATCTCCATAGAAATTAAGTGTATTAATAGATTTAAATCCACTAAATGCTTGAGCAATAGTTTGATTAGTAAATCCAGATACATTAACAATTTTTAAAGATTTACATCCACTAAATGAATTAGCTTCTAAAGTAGAAAGTTTTACTAATTTTGGTGTTTCTATTAATTTTTTACAATTTAAGAATACATTAGAAGCAAGTTTATCACCTGTATATTCCATATTAATATTAACTAAACTAGCACAATATTCAAATGCATTTTCGTTAATAACTTCAATTTTATTTTCAAAATTTAAATTATGGATTTTTTTGCAACCACTAAATGTTTTATTACCAATTGAAGTAACTGTTTTAAAATCAAAGAAATTAGTCATTTTAACACAATCATTAAATAACTCATCACTTAAATATTTACCAGTAAATTCAACATCAATATGATTTAATGAAGAACAATTACTAAATACTTCTGAATTAAATTTTTCTACTTCATGAATAAAATTAATTTTTTGAATTTTTTTACAATTCTTAAAAAATTGAGCAGGTATTTCTTTAACTTTATTAAATACATTAATTGTTTTTAATTTAGAAAATTGTTTATTAAATAAATTTTCTGTATCATCAAAATAAGCAAATAATCTAATATTACTATCTAAAATGAATTGATCAATAAAAATTGAAATTTCAGTAAGTTTTTTACAATTTTTAAATACATGAGTTGGTGTATTAGCAATTGTAGTTTCTAAATATTCTTCATTATAAGTTACTTTATTTAAGTTTTTACAATCAGCAAACGCATTATTAGATAAATCAATATTAAAATATGGTAAGTTTACAGTAATTAAACCAACACAACCTTCAAAACATGATTTTGATAAATAATGAACATTTTGTGTTAATTCAATTTTATTTAATAAATTCCATTTTTTAAATGCATTATCACAAATATTTGATGTATCAATAGTTACACTACTAATATGTGAATTTTTATTAAAATCATCAATATTATTAGTAAATAATTGATGTGGTAAGAATTCACCTTCATCATCTGTTAATTTTAAATTATTAAAGATAACTTTATTAATTCCTTTAACATTTGAAAATGAATTTCTTTCATAAATAATATTATCTCTAATTAATAATTCGTTTTGGAATGTAGCACCATCTAATGCATTAGATTTTACTCTTTTTGCATTATGAGGAGGTACAAATTTATTTACTAAATTAAAATTAGCTAATGAATAAGCATCAAATACTTCTACTTCTTTAATAAATAAGAAATCTGGTAAACTTGTACAGTTTTTAAATACATAAGAATTTAATACTTTACAATAAAGTTCAAATCCTACTTCTTTTAAATGAGTACATCCTTCAAATGCACTTACACCTAATTCAATAACATTTTTACTTAAGTTAATTGCATTTAAAGAAGTACAATTCTTAAATGCTTCTTCTTTTATCGTATCAACATTATTAAACTCTGGTAGTTTATTGAAGTTTGTACAACCATTAAAGCATCCTTTAGGAATTACATTTCCAGTAAATTCTAAGTTTAATGTATCTAAACTAGTACATCCATTAAATAAATCATCATTTAATTCATTGATTTGTCCTGTAATATCAATTTTCTTAACAGTTGTTGCACCGCTAAATAACCCAGCAGGCAATTTATCTCCTAAGCAATTAACAAATACATTAGTTAACTGTAAATTTGTTTTAGAGTCTTTAGCAAATACTTTACCTAAACAAATATCAGTTAATTTAACATCATTTTCAATTGATAAATAAACATCAGTACAATTACAATTAAAGAATGCTCCATCTTGAATTTGATTAAATACAGTTAAATCAAATACTCCTAAAACATCACTTTCAAATCTATTATTTTTAGTTTTAACTTTTTTAAGATTAGAACAATTTTTAAATGCATTTACACCGATAGATGCTTTTTCATTTTCAAATGTAATAGATCTTAACATTAAACACTCTTCAAAACTTGATTCACAAACTGAAGTTAATTTTTCACTAAAAATAACTTTATCAATTTGATGCCATTTATAGAATGCTTTTTCACTTACTATATTTGTATCGATATTAATATTTTTTAAGATAGAATATTTAAATAAGAACATATTTAAATCATCATTAAATAACTCATATAATTGAACTTCTTCTTTATTAGTGTTAACAATTTCTAAGTTTTTACAAATTAAAGTATCAACAGCAGGTACATTTGAGAAAGCTAGTTTTTCAATTATACATTTATTTGGAATTGTAATTGCATTTTGGAATGTACAATTGTCAAATGCATTACTTCCAATAAATTCAATAGTATCACTAAATTTAAAGTTTCTTGGTAAAATAACACCTGATAAACAATATGAGTTAAATGATTTAATTTTATTTAAGAAATTATAATCAATTAATTCAGTACAATTGTTAAATGAATATGCTGGTAATTCTTTTGCAGTAATATTTGTTATTAATCTTCTTAATTTAGTACATCCACTGAAAGTACCTTCTCCAAATGATGAAATATCTTTTGGTAATTTAATTTCTTCTAAAGATGTACATCCTTTGAATGTATTATTAGATAAATTTTCAACATTAATAAATTTAGGTAAAGTTTCAAGTGATGAACATCCTTCAAACATGCTATCACTTAATGTATTACCAATGAAATTCATTTTTAAATTAACTAAAGAACTACATCCTTTAAACGCATTAGCACCAATAGTTAATACATCTCCAGCGATAATAATATCTGTAATATTGTTACAATCTTCAAAGAATCCTTCTGGAATAATACCATTTTTAGCATTTACAGATATTTTCTTGAAATAACCATAATTTGACATATCACTTCCATTTAATTCAAACAGCTTATATAATTGGAATTTATTTTTAACCATTTCTGGTGTAACATCTACAATTAATTCTGTTGTATTAATACAGTTATAAAATGGAGTTGTACCAATTTCTTTTAAATGAGATAAAGTTATTTTTTTAAGTTGGAAACAATCTTTAAATGCAAAATCACCAATTTTTTGTAATTTAGCACCACTTATATTAGAAAGTGTATTAAGTTTTGTACCTTCAAATGAATTAGGTCCTAATTCAGTAACTCCTCTTGCACTAACGAAAAATAAATTATTAGAATTTTTAAAGAAATCCATAGGAATTGTTTTTACTTTATTTGATAATAAAACTCTTTGTAATGAATGCTTTTCACTTAAGTTACCAGGAGTTAATTCAACTAATGTTTCTGGGAAAGTAACAAAATCCATTGCAGTCATTTGATTAAAAGCATTTTGTTCAATTTTAGTAACTCCATAAGGAATAGTTATATATCTTCTTTCTACTAAAAACCCTTTAAGTGTTGTTTCTGTATAAACATAATTATCTAAAGTTTCCATAAAACACCCATGACCAAAAATAGGTTCTAGATTCATAGAAATATTATCTAAAGTATTTAAAGTAGGATTGATCCAGTTGAATTCTCTTACTTCAATTTTTAATGCAACTAAAATACAGTATAAAAAGTAAGAATAAACCATTGGACTAATTAAGTCTTTTTCGAATTTATCCATTATTTTAGAAACAATATGTAATACATTATATTTGCTTTTGTAAGCTTTAAAAATAGAATAAATAAAGTTCTCATCTGTTGAGTATGTTAACAAATAATTTAATTGATAATATTTAATAGAACTCTCTTCACTTTTTACTATTTTAACTACGTTACTCATAATATAATTTGCTTCTTTAAGTTGTTGTGGAGTGCTGTTTTCAAACAAATCATTCATAGCTTTTATAAATTCCATTTTGACACTCCCCTTACTAAATTTATTTTTCTTATATTTTACCATTTTACATATAAAATTTCAATAAATTTATACAAAATTCGACATATATTTTTTATAATTTTTTATATAAAAAAATAAACTAAACAAATTAATGTTTAGTTTATTTAATATTTTTTAATAAACGTTGTTACAACAACATTTTTTTATTTTATTTTATGCTTCTAATGCATCTTTTCTAGATAAATCAACTCTACCTTTTTCATCTACACCAATACATTTAACAACGATTTTATCACCGATTTTTACTACATCAGCAACATTAGCAACTCTTTCTTTTGCTAATTTAGAAATATGTACTAATCCATCACAACCATCAAAGATTTCAACGAATGCACCGAATGCTTCAATTCTCTTAACAGTACCTGTATAAATAGCACCGATTTCAGCTTCACGTACAATTCCTTCAATCATAGCAGCAGCTTTGTTTAACCACTCGTACTCTGAATGCATGATACATACTTTTCCATCTTGTTCGATATCAATTTTAACACTGTTACAAGATTCAATAATTTTAGTAATAACTTTACCACCACTACCGATAACATCTTTAATTTTTTCAGGTTTAATTGTCATTAATTTTACTTTTGGAGCATATTTAGAAACTTGTTCTCTTGGAGCAGGAATTACTGATTCCATATGAGTTAATAATTCTAAACGACCTTTTTTAGCTTGTGCTAAAGATTCAGCAATAATTTCAAAAGTTAATCCTTTAATTTTGATATCCATTTGTAAAGCAGTGATACCATCTTTTGTACCAGCAACTTTAAAATCCATATCTCCTAAATGATCTTCCATACCTTGAATATCTGTTAAGATTGTATAATCATCACCTTTAGTTACTAATCCCATTGCAATCCCAGCAACAGTTGCTTTTAAAGGAACCCCAGCTGCCATTAATGATAATACACCAGCACAAATACTTGCTTGTGATGTAGAACCATTTGATTCAATAACTTCAGATACAACTCTTACTGAATATGGGAATTCTTCTTCAGAAGGCATTACTTGAAGAATAGCTCTTTCTCCTAATGCACCATGTCCAACTTCTCTTCTACCTGTAGCACCGTATCTACCAGTTTCACCTACTGAATATTGAGGGAAGTTATAGTGTAACATAAATCTTTTATATTGAGTTTCAGGAGCAAGTCCATCAATAATTTGATGTTCATTTAAAGCACCTAAAGTTGTAAAACTTAATGATTGTGTTTGTCCACGTGTGAACATTGCACTACCATGAGGTCTAGGTAATACATCTACTCTAGAATGAAGAGGTCTGATTTCATCAACTTTTCTTCCATCAGGTCTTACTTTATCTACAGAAATTAATCTTCTTACTTCTTCATATAAAACTTCATGTAATGTATGATTTACTTGATTGATATATGCTTTTTTAGCTTCAGTATCAATAACTTTTAAATCTCCAACTTCTTTAACAAATACTTTCTCATCAAAATGAGCAACTGTTTTATCATTTACAGCATCAATAGCTGCATATCTTTCTAATTTATCTACAATTTGAATTGCTTTTACTAAATCAGCTTCAGCAAAATCTCTAACTTCTTTATCAATTACAGGATCTGCAACAAATAATTTTACATCGATTTTTTCTTTTCCGATTTCTTTAGCAATTTTATTTTGTATTTCACATAATTTTACGATTTCAGCATGTCCAAATTTTAATGCTTCTAACATAACTTCTTCTGATACTTGTTTAGCACCAGCTTCTACCATGTTAATTGCAGTTGATGTACCAGCTACTGTTAATTCAATATCAGATACTTCTAATTGTGCAGGTGTAGGGTTAATTACAAATTTTCCATCTACTCTACCAACGATAACTCCAGCGATTGGTCCTTCAAAAGGAATATCACTTAACATTAAAGCTAAAGATGATCCAAACATTGCAGCCATTTCTGGTGATGCATCTGGGTCACTTGACATTACTGTATTTACAATTTGAACTTCATTTCTAAATCCATCAGCAAATAAAGGTCTAATTGGTCTATCAATTAATCTTGATGTTAATGTTTCATTTTCAGAAGGTCTACCTTCTCTTCTTAAGAATCCTCCAGGAATTTTCCCTGCTGCATATAACTTTTCAGTATATAATACCATTAATGGGAAGAAATCTTGTGTAGATGCTTCATTTTTAGAACATACTGCTGTTAATACAGCACTATCTCCATAAGTAATCATTACAGCAGCGTTTGCTTGTTTAGCATATTCTCCTGATTCAATAACAAGCGGTCTTCCGCCCCACTCGAAAGTGTATTTTTTAAATTCATTCATTATTTTACTTCTCCTTCGTGTAAAATTTATTTTTTTCTTTTTTCTATCAATTTATTTTATCATATTTTTATCTTTTATAAAAGTAAAATAACTAAAAAAACTTTTTTCAACAAAAAAAATACTTCTAAGAGATATTATTCCCTTAAAAGTATTTCTTATAATTATTAAATTTCAGCCCAATCGCTCATTGTAGATAAGTCTAATTTAACACCTTCACCAACTCTTGAGTTAGAAACAACAGATACTGATTTCCCTAACCATTCAAAGAATTCACTGAATTTATCATTTTTAACATTTATTGGAGGTCTTTTTGATAATGAAGATAATACATCCATATTAACTTCTTTATCTAATGCTAAACAGAATACTGTTAATTTCTTAGCATCTTCTAATTCTCTAATTTTTGCTTGAGCACGGTAGATTTTATCAGTTGGCTCACCATCTGTAAAAATTACTAACCATGGTTGGTAATATTCAATACCATTTTCATTGTATTGTTTTTTTCTTTTGTTTAAAACATCTAATGCCATATCTAATCCAGCACCCATTTGAGTTGTTTCACCATCTGTAGGAGTAGTGAATTCTTCTTTTTTGTCTACTGAAGAAAAATCAGATAATAATTTAGCTGTATCATCAAATGAAACTACAGCTACTTCACATGAAGCTAATGCTTGATCATCATTTTTAATTGCATCATAAAATTTGTTAACACCTTTTACCATTTCTGACATTAAAGTGTCTCCCGCTTCACAAATATCCCAGTATTGTCCATCAATAAATTGTTGTTCTCCAGTGAAAACTAAGTTTTCAGGATCAATAGCCTTGTTCATACTTGCACTTGTATCAATACATAAACAAACAGGAATTCTCGCTGCTGTGTTTAATACTAAATCATCTTCACCCATAAATTTGTTATCCATATGTTAAATTCTCCTCATGTTATCTACTTTTTTATTTACTAGATACATATTAACATAATTAATATATAAAAACAACAAATTTCAACAAGGTTTTCGCAATAAAATACGAAAAAAATCGCAAAAAACACGTTTGTATTTTTTGCGATTATAAATTATCTTCTTAAACCTAATTTAGAAATTAAATTTTTGTAACGGCTTAAGTCATTGTTTTTTAAATATTCTAATAAACTACGACGTTGACCAACTTTTTTTAATAAACCTCTTCTTGAGTGGAAATCATGAATATGAGTTTTTAAATGTCCATTTAATTCATTAATTTCATGAGTTAAGATAGCTACTTGAACTTCTGTAGAACCAGTATCTCCATCTTTTAATTTAAAATCATTAATGATTTTAGCTTTTGTTTCTTTTGATAGTGCCATTGCAATATCCTCCTTTATTTTATTGTCACGAAATCAAAGTAATACGTTGGAGTATCGAATAACCTAGAAATCGCCTCTATTATTGTACTATATATTATAATATTAGTCAATATTTATTTAGATTTTTTTAAATTGACTATGATTAACATATGATAATTTCTTAATGATTAACTTTTGATTATTTCCCAAAATTAATTTTAAAATATACTTCTTATAATTTATAATGATTATAAGAGGTGATAATAATGAAGGAGATTA
>JAWXUF010000029.1:0-15602 GCA_044432865.1 bacterium
TTCTTCATTTTATTAATACTCCTTAATATATTAATTTTAACATATTTAAAAAATATTAAATTTAAGTTAAGACATTATTACTTTATAACTTACTAAGACATTATCATATTATAATTAGATGTTAAAAAATGCTTTTTGTGTAATAGTTGCAAAAAATGTAGAAAAATGTTAAAATATGTTTAGTAGAAATACTAAAATAAAATATAAAGGAGATTTACATTATGGCAAGCATTAATCAAGCAGTAAGAATGGGTAGAAAAGCACAAAGAATTAAAGCATTTTTCTTTTTCTTCATATTCTGTATAACTGGTGGGGTTTATCCATTAGTTATGTGTATTCTTTGGGGAATTCTTTTAGGAATTTTTCAAATGAAAGAAGTTTCAGTTTCATTAAGAGGAACTGTAAAATATTTATATACTCCTGAAGCATATGAAGTAGAAGGTGCATCTGAAGGATTCGCTTCTGTATTTAAAGCAAATGGTGTTTTAGGTATGATCTTCAACGTAGTATTCGGTGTATTAATCGGTTCTGGGTTCGTGTTCGCACTTGCAACATTTATCGGTGGTGGATTAACTTGGTTAATCAACAAAGATACTGGACGTCATATTTTAAGTAACTGGAATAGAGGATTTACTTTAGCTTCAAACAAATGGACTCAAAGAGAAGTTCCAGCTGAAGCTGCTGCTCCTGCTGCTCCTGCAAAAGAAGAAACTGCTGCAGAATAATAAAAATAAAGATCTAATCGAAAGGTTAGGTCTTTTTTTTATGCTTTACTTATAAAAAACAAGTGATATACTATATGTAGTAAAATTTTAAAGAAATAGGTGTGTAACATGATTAAAACATTAAATATAGAAGATGGAAATTTTAAAGAATATAGTGAAATAGATAAATTAATCCCAAAAGATACTTGGATTCATATATCTCATCCAACAATAGAAGAATTAAATGATATTAATAAAAAAACAAATATAGATTATGATTTATTATTAACAACATTAGATGATCAAGAAGTTTCACATGTTGATTATAGCGGTGATACAACTCTGATTGTATTGGATATTCCATATATAGATGATGGAAATTACTGTACTATTCCTCTTACAATATTATTTAATAATGATTATTATGTTACAGCATGCACTCAAGATACAAATTTTATAGATAAAGTACTTAAAAGATCTATAATTGAACCAAATAAGCATATTAGATTAACAATACAAATATTAACAAAAATGGCTAATGAATATATTATTTCGTTACGTAGAATCGATGATTATACAAAAAAGACTGAAAAAAAATTAATTGAAACAATGAAAAACAAAGAAATTATTAGTTTGAAAAATATTCATAAATCTCTTGTACATTTCTCTACATCATTAAATTCCAACAAATTATTAATAAACAAGTTAATTAGAATAGAAGAATTTAATAAATATGAAGAAGATAAAGAATTAATGGAAGATATGATAATTGAACATGATCAAGCTGTTGAAATGTGTGGAATTTATCGTGATATTATTACAGGTTCTATGGAATCATTCTCAAATATTATTGGTAATAACATGAATAATACAATGCAAACATTAGCCATTGTGACATTAGTAATGTCATTTCCAACATTGGTTGCTTCGATTTTTGGAATGAACGTACCAGTTCCATTTAGTGACAATGAAGCTAGCTTCTATTGGTTGATAATTATTAGTTTAATATTATCTTGTGTTAGCGGTATTGTTATTTTCAAAGTGATAAATAGAAGAAAGAGAACAAAATAGAGTAGATAAAATTCTACTCTTTTTATTTTTTATAATATAGATCGCTTTTCTAATTAATTTTATATTTATTTTCTTGCCTATATTATGTGAATATGTTATACTATAGAAAACGCTTACATTTATAGGGGGACGTATGAAGTTAATAAAAAAATCATGGTTTATTGTTTTAAGTTTGTTAGTATTTTTATCTGGATGTACAACTATTTTTCCTGGTTTATCTGATGTATCCAAAGTTACATTAGAAGATCAAACATTTATTTATGATGGATTAGAAAAAAAATTAGAAGCAAGTAATGTAAGCAGCGGTATAGAAGTTTTATATGAAAATAATGTTCATACTACAGTAGGTGAATATGATGTTGTAGCAAAATTATATGTTGAAGATATTCTTCAAAAAGAATTAGATGCTACAATGACTATAGTACCAGCTACTTTTAATAATGAAGATATAACATTTTCTGATAAAGAAGTTTCTTATGATGGTAGTGTTCATGCTTTAACAATTGAAGGTGAGTTACCTAGTGGTACAGAAGTAACATATATTAATAATAATCAAACAGAAGTTGGAGAATATACTGTTACAGCAAAAATAACACATATTGATGGTTATTATGAAGAATTAGAATTAACAGCTAAGTTAATAATAACTGGAGTGGTTGATACTTCAAGTGTAACATTTGATAGTAAAACATTTTTATATGATGGTACAATAAAATATGTAAGTGTAAGAAATTTACCAAGTAATATTAAAGTTGTATATGAAAATAATAATCAAACAGAAGCTGGAGTTTATTCAGTAAATGCTTTATTATATTCTACAAATGATTTATTAGTAAGAACAATGACTACAAGTCTTACAATAGTAAAAAATGATAAGAATGTATTAAATGATTTAAATAACTCAGAAAATTATTTCGATCTTGAAACTACTTCGCCTTCTTGGAGTTTAGGTAATGGTGTTTCAACTACAGTAGCTGGTGATGATGTTATTGAGGTAACAGCTGGTACGTCTGCTGGGAGTAATAGATATAATACAGATGAATACACTGGATTAATAAAAGTATCATTCTCATATTACGCTGATATTAGCTCTACAGTAGCTGGTGGGGTTAAATTGTATACAAATAACAATGGTACTACTACAGAGGCACTTAGAATTAAAATAGATAGTGGATCAATTAAGTTTTCAACATCTGGTACATTAAGTTCCAATAATTTAGGTAGTATTTCATATTCTACAATAGGTAGTGTTGTTTTAGGACAATGGAATACATTTGATATTGTTTTATATAATACAAATAATGAGACAAATGCTGATGTTTATTTGAATGATGCAAAATTAAATAGTAATTCTTTAAGTACTCCTTATCAAATACAAAATATAAATGGAATAAACTTCTTTACTGATTCAAATAAAACTGGAAGTTATTTAATAAAAGATGTAAGTATTTCTTCTATAGTATTTGATGATTTAGGAAACTTAGAAAATGGTGGTACTACTGAAGAAGATGAAGATTTAAATGAAGGTAATGTAGTTGTTGTATCAACTGTAGCAGAAATTAAATCTGCAATCCCTAATTTAAATCCTGGAGAAACATTAATAATTGAAGATGGTACATATAATAATTTTGGATATTTCAAAATTAATGGATTAAGTGCAACAGCTGATAATGAAATAATAATTAGGGCAAGAAATATAGGTGGAGCAATATTTACAGGAACATGTTCATTCCAAATATTCTCTGAATATATTACTATTTCAGGACTTACATTTAAAGATGGTCAGGCATATACACAAGGTGTAATTGGTGATTTAGCTGATGTAGATGATCAAAAAGCATCTTATGTATTTGAACTTTCTGGAAATCATCAAAGAATAAGTAATGTTACAATTGATAGTTTTGATGATATGTATGTAAAAACAACTTATATTACAGTTACAAATGAAGCTTTATTTGCTGAAATTGATAATAATAATTTCTTAAATAAATCATCTGCTGGGGTGTTATTATTAGTTGAAAGAGATACTGCTGGAAAAGAAGATGGAATGATGTATACACATATTCATCATAATTATTTCTACAACTATACAAATCCTGCTCCAAATACAATTGTAAATGGATTAGAAGCCATGAGATTAGGAAGTAGTAGTGTATCTACTTGGTATACATGTGCATTAATTGAATACAATGTATTCGAAGATATTTCAACTGAACCTGAATTAATTTCTGTTAAAAGTTGTGGTAATGTTATAAGAGGTAATGTGGTAATTAATTGTGATTCAGCAATTACATTAAGACATGGTACTGAAAATATTGTTGATAGTAACGTTGTACTTAATGATGGTATTTCTGATGGGAATGGTATTAGATCATTTGATGCTCATCACGTGATTACAAATAATTATATTTCAGGTGTTACTTCAACAAGTGAGTATGATGGTGGTATCATTTTACATAATGGTACAGAAGGTGCATCAGCAAGTGGTGCATGGCAATCATATGAAGTATTAATTTCAAATAACACTATTGTTAATAGTGTAGAAAATATTGGTCTTGGTGATAACAAATACAATGTTAGACCAGAAGATATTATACTTAAAAATAATTTTGTATATTCTAAAAATGATTATCCTTTAAGATTAGTAAGTTCAGTATCATCTCAATATGGATTAGCAACAGCAACATTTGAAAATGAATGGTACTATTCATCAAAATCTACTTGGTATACAAATGTATCAACAAGTGTATTTGATCCTACTGGTATTACAGGTGTAAATTATAATTCATCATTTGATAGCTATGTAACTCAAGTTAATGGATATTATTATCATTCACAAGCTGGAGCAACTAATTTAATGTTTATGGTTGGTACAGACGTTGGTGCTAATGGATATACAGAAAGAAGTAGTTTAACTCACGAAGAATATTCTAAGAATTTTGCTGAATGGCCTTTTGCAAAATCTAGTGGTTGGATATTTGGATAAAATAATTGTAGAGTGTTTAAAAACGCTCTATTTTATTTGACTTAGATATATAAAATTGGTATACTAAATTAGTAATTACTAGACAGTTCGTAACCATCCTGTCTTTAAACAAAACTAGGGAAAATAATGTATATAATGCATACTTTCTTTTGGTATGCATTTTTTTATTTTTGGAGGTGATTATTATTAAAACTTTAGTATTATTTAGTGGAGGATTAGACTCTACAACAGCATTAGTATATGCTATAAAAAAATACGGTAAACAAAATGTTACAGCGTTATCAATTACTTATGGACAAAAACATAGTAAAGAAATACAACAAGCAAAAGAAATTGCTAAACATTATGATATAGTTTTAAAAATTATGGACCTTAGTTACATGTTTAAAGATTCAAATTGTAGTTTGTTAAATCATTCTACAGATGATATAGAAGACGGTAATTACAAATCGCAAAATCAAGATGATGTGGCTAGTACATATGTACCATTTAGAAATGGATTATTTTTAAGTGTTGCAGCATCAATTGCATTATCAATCGACGCAGATATTATTTATTACGCGATTCATAAAGATGATAATACGGTTAGTGCTTATCCTGATACAAGTAAAGAATTTAATGATGCCATTAGTTCTGCTATTAATATTGGTAGTGGTAAAAAGGTTGTTGTTGAAGGATTATTTGTAGAAAAGACAAAGTCTGATATTGTTAAATTAGGTTTAGAATTAGGTGTTGAATATAAACTTACAACAAGTTGTTATCATGGAAGAGATAAAGCTTGCGGGGTATGTGCAACATGTATTGATAGACTAAAAGCATTTAGTGATAATAATGCAGTAGATCCTATAGAGTATGAGGTAATATAATGAATGATTTAATATTTATATTATCAATGTTTTTCTTTTTAGGAAGTGTATTATTAACTTATAAACTATTTGGTAAAATTGGTTTATTTGTATTTATTGCATTTGCTACAATACTTGCTAATATTCAAGTTTTAAAAACAGTCGAAATATTTGGTTTTACTACAACAGCAGGTTGTGTAATGTATGCATCAACATTTTTATGTACGGATATATTATCAGAAAAATATGGAAGTAAAACAGCTAAAAAATCTGTTTATTTAGGACTGATTGTTTCAATATTATGGTTGGTTGGTACACAAGTAACTATTTGGTTTAATCCTAGTGATGTTGATTGGTCTAGTGATTTAATAGAAGGAATATTTTCTGTTGTACCTAGAGTTACTATAGCTAGCTTAGTTGCATATGCTATTAGTCAAAGTGTAGATGTATTTATGTACCATAAGATATGGAATAAAACAGATAAACTATGGTTAAGAAATAATGGTTCAACTTTTGTATCACAATTAGTTGATAGTATAATCTTTTTCACAATTGCATTCTTAGGAACGATGGAAATTAGTGTATTATTATCATTGATTTTCACTACATATTTCTTTAAAATAATAGTAGCATTTGTAGATACACCATTTATATATTTATCAAAAAAAATAGTTCCTTTAGATGAAGTAGAGGAAAATAAAGAAAACAAGGAGAAATTAATTAATGAGTAATCAATTAAAAGACCTAACATTATTAGGTAATCAAAACACACAATATCCACAAACATATGATCCATCAATTTTAGAAACATTTGATAATAATCATCCTGGTAATGATTATTTTGTAAAATTCAATTGTCCTGAATTTACAAGTTTATGTCCCATTACAGCACAACCTGATTTTGCATGTATTTATATTTCATATATTCCTGATATCAAAATGGTTGAATCAAAATCATTAAAATTATATTTATTTAGTTTTAGAAATCATGGTGATTTCCATGAAGATTGTATGAATAAAATTATGAAAGATTTAATCAAGTTAATGGATCCTAGATATATCGAAGTTTGGGGTAAATTTACACCTAGAGGTGGAATTTCAATCGATCCATATTGTAATTATGGTAAACCAGGTACAAAATATGAAGATATGGCTAATCATAGATTAATGAATCATGATTTAAATCCTGAAAAAATCGATAATAGATAATAAGCAAAAGTTCTAGTTAATCTAGGACTTTTTTTATGTATTGTGATATAATTAAAGAAATATTATAGAAGTTGGTGGATATATGAAAGAAATTTATTTAGCAGGTGGATGTTTTTGGGGTGTAGAAGAATATTTCAAACAAATAAAAGGTGTTTTGAATACAAAAGTTGGTTATGCAAATGGTACAACTAATAACCCTGTGTATAAAACAATAAAAGAAACAAATCATGCAGAAGTTGTATATGTAGAATATGATGAATTAATTTGTAGTTTAGAATTTTTACTTGAAATGTATTATAAAGTAATTGATCCTTTAAGTGTAAATAAACAAGGTGAAGACGTTGGGACGCAATATCGAACTGGTATTTATTATACACAAAATGAAGATTTAGAATTAATAAATAAATCAGTTAATAGTTTAGAAGAAAAATTAAATGCAAAAGTTGCAATTGAAGTAGAACTATTAAATGGTTTTTATGATGCTGAGGAGTATCACCAAGATTATTTAGAAAAGAATCCTTCAGGATATTGTCATATATCGAAAAAAAGTTTTGAAGATGCTAAAAATACAAAACCTTTTTAAATTTTAGGATGAGGTATAGAAATGGTTAAAATATTATATGGACTTAAAATAGCTATTGCAGCAATATTAGCAATCGCAGTTGCTAATATATTCTCGCTTGATTTTAGTGTTTCTGCTGGGATTGTAGCAATTCTTTCAATTGCGCAAACAAAAAAAGAAACTTTTAAAACATTAGTAGAAAGAATTCTTGCATTTATATTGGCTATAGCAATTGCATTTGTATGTTTTAACTTAATTGGATTTACATATATTTCTTATTTTGTTTATTTGTTATTTTATTTAATACTTTGTAAATACAAAAATTGGAATAGTGCTATGGCGATTAATTCAGTTTTAGTTTCACATTTTCTAACGCTAGAGCAAATGGATGCTTCTAATATTTTAAATGAATTTTTATTATTAGGGATAGGAGCTTTCTTTGGTGTTTTAGTTAATTTACATTTAAGAGCAAATGATAACTACATGAAACAAATGTTTATTGATATAAATATTCAAGTAAAAAAAATACTAAGAAGAATTTCAGAAAGAATTTCAAATGAAAATTTAGAAGATTACAATGGAACTTGTTTTACATCTATTAAAGAATCAATAAGAATTGCAAATGATAAAGCTAAATTAAATTTTATGAATCGATTTTCTAATAAATCTACTGATTTTGAATATATAAATTTAAAAGAACAAGAAGTTCATATTCTATACAATATATACAAAAAATTAACAAATTTAAATGTTAATTTAATTACTACAGAAAGTGTTTCTAATTTTATTTTTAAATTATCTGAAACTTATGATAATGATCTTGAAATTGATAATACAATAAATGAATTTCATTGTCTAAGAGAAGAAATAAGAAAGACTGATTTACCTAAGGATAGAAGTGAATTTGAAGATAGAGCTAAATTATATATAGTTTTAGAATATTTAGAAGAACTTTTACTTCTTAAAAAAGAATTTATAAATAAAACAATTGATTTATAAATTTTTCGGTGATACACTTAATTTTATATTAAACATTAAAAGGAGAAAAATTATGATTATTGATATTGAAAAACTTAAGGTGCAAGTAGCATCGGATATCGCTAAATTAAAAGCGAATGAAATAACTGGTTCATCACTTCCTGAAGATTCGGAATTTGAGTATTATAAAGAAGTTGATGCTATTATAGAATACTTAGATTGTGAATCATATTGTCATACGGCATGGCATGATTCGGATTTCGATTTAAACAATCCTGTTACTATAGAAATATTAGAAGATTTTAATGTAGATGAAAGAAAAAAAATTGAAGAAGTAGTAAAAAATGCCGATTTTACAGATGAATATTATGATGCTACAAGAGAATTATCAAGTGCTCATCATACTGATTATATTCTAATGAAAATTGAAGAGATTAATAAAGTTTTAAAACCTGCTTACGATGCATTTGAATATGTAAGAGAAGTATACGAAGAAAATGGTCTTGAAATAAATTAATTTCATATAAAAGGGGTATTATTAATATGGAAACTTTAATAATTAGTAAAGAAGATTGTAGTGAATTATTAACATACGAGAAATGTATTCCTAGTATGAAAGATGCTTTATTACAAATAAGCAGTGGTAAAGCTGTTAATTTACAAAGAATGTTTGTACCTAATGATAATAATACGAGAGTTGCGATAATGCCTTCAACATCAAATACAGAAGAAGTAAGTGGTGGTAAAGTTATCGTATTCGGTAATAAGGAAACTTCTCAAGGTATCGTACCTTTATTTTGTACAAAAACTGGTAGATTACTTGCAATTACAGACGCTAAGGTTATGACTACAGTTAGAACTGCTAGTACTAGTGCTGCAGCAACAGATGTTTTAGCAAAGAAAGACTCTTCCGTCCTAGCAATATTAGGTGCTGGTAAGCAAGGAAGAGCTCATGCAATAGCTATTTCAAAAATCAGAGATATTAAAACAATTAACATTTGGAGTTATAAAGAAGAAACAATAAATAGTTGTATAGAATATTTAACTAATGAATTACCTAATATTAATATTGTCTTTTGTAAGACTGCAAAAGAAGCAGTAGTTAATGCTGATATCATTTGTACTACAACTGCTGGGTCTGATAAACCTATACTAAAAGGTAAGTGGTTAAAAGATGGAGTTCATATAAATGGTGTTGGGGCATGTAATGCTAAAAGATTAGAATGTGATCTTGATACATTAAATAATTGCAAAATATACACTGATTGGACTGAAGCATCTATTCAATCAAGTGGAAACTTTGCTATTCCAATGAGTAATGGTGAATTTAATGTAACTGATATAAAAGGTGAAGTAGGAGAAGTTTTATTAAATAAAATTGAAGGTAGAATATCTAATGATGAAAAAACATTCTTTTCTTCTGTAGGTATTTCAATTCAAGATTTAATTAGTGCTAATGTAATTTACAAAGAAGCATTAAAAAATAAAAAAGGAATTGCAGTTAAATTATAAAAACTTGGTGAATAGATTTATTCTATTCATCAAGTTTTTTTGTATTTTATTAATGGTGACACATATTATTCTTTCAATATTAATTAAAACTTCATTCATACGACTTTATAAATATATATATTTAAAAATTTATATATGGTATAATTTAAATAAAGGAGTGATTTTTGTGATAAAATTAGAGAATTTATCAAAATATTACAAATCGGATTCGAATATAACTTTGGGATTATCTAAAATTAATTTAGAACTACATAATAAAGAGTTTGTGGTTATAACAGGTGAATCTGGTTCAGGTAAATCAACATTATTAAATGTAATTAGTGGTATTGATACATATGAAGATGGAGAATTATATTTTAATGGAGAAGAAACATCTTATTATGATAAAACTGATTGGGAAAACTACAGAAGGGAAAATATAGCTTTTATTTTTCAAAATTATGGATTAATTGATAGTTATACAGTTTTAGAAAATGTTTTATCTGCTATGGTTATAAACGGTGCTAAAGCAAAAGACTCAATTAATAGAGCTAAAGAGATAATTGAAAAGGTAGGATTAACTAGTCATATCAAACATAAAGGAACTAAACTTTCTGGGGGGCAAAAACAACGTTTAGCAATTGCTAGGGCACTTGCTAAGGATAGCAATGTTTTGGTTGCAGATGAACCAACTGGTAATCTTGATTCTAAAACAGGACGTGAAATAATAGAACTTTTAAAAGAAATATCGAATGAAAAATTAGTTGTTATGGTTACACATGATTTTGAAGAAGTGAAGGATTTAGCAACTAGAAAAATTAGAGTTTATGATGGTTTAATTGCAGAAGATACTATTATTAAAAAAACAGTTGAAAATGAATATGTTAAAAAAACTGAAACTAGAAAAAATGTCCTTAATACAACGTTATTCTTTTCTAAATTAAATATTAAATCGCAACCAAAAAGGACATTCTTTACATTTATGGTAACGATTTTCATGTCAATTTTAATTGGTCTTTTATTAACGGGAGTAGTAGAATTTTCAAAGATGGAAATAGCCGGTATTTCAAATGTATATTTTAAAAATTTAGATGAAAGCCGTGTAGTTATAAAAAAGGAAGATGATTCATCGTTCACAAGTAGTGAAATATTGAGTTTAGAAAATCTAAACATTAAAGGTAATGTTTTTAATTATGATATATTATTAGATGAAACACTTACAATAGAACCTACAAATAATACATTTTTCCCTACTAACTCATTTTTGCCTAATCCAATTGAAATATTAAATTCAAATCAAATACTTAAGGGTAGAATGCCCGAATCAAATGATGAAGTTGTAATATTACTAGATAGTTACTATTACGATTATATAGATTTTGATGAAGCTATTGATTGTGTATTTCCTATTGATAGATATAACAATAATTATTACTTTAAAGATATAACTATTGTTGGAATCGGATTGTTAGATGATTCTTATTCAATGAGAAGTCAAGTGTATTTACACCAAGATTTACTAAGTGAATTATACTTTATAAATAATCATAAATTAGATGTTAAATTAGACAACAGCTCAAGTATTGGTGAAATACAGTCAATAAATCTTAGTTTTATGACGAAGCCATTAACGTATACAGAACAGCTTAATACTATTTATTTATCCGAAGAACTTAATGCGTATGTTGATATAACAACACATGTATCATTTAGTTTGGATGATATGGTATTTAATGATGTGAATATTGTTTATACAAGTGAATTTAGTTCAGAGGGATCATATTACCTATCATCTGACTTGTTACATAGACTTTCAAATATTTATCAAGTAAGCTTCTTTTTAGAAAATGTTGATGATTTATCTTTATTACAAAACAAGTTAGAAGAATTAGAATACGAATTTTTACATGTATATTCATCGTCTATTGAACCCGTAGATTTTTTTATGAAAATAACTATTGGTTTCATGATAGGTTTCTTTGTTATAGTGATATTTATTATATATTTATTAGGTTATATTGTACTTCGTATGATATTCTCAGAGAAACGTAAGGATTTTGGTATTTTAAAAAGTTTAGGATTGGATAAACAAGCAATCTTTAATGTTAATCTTTTTGAATTAATTACTTATTTCACAGTTTCATTTGTATTTGCAATTCTAATAATTGAAATAATTGATATGAATTTTTCATTAATGGATTCGTTCGTAGTTTATGATTACTTATATTTATTAGTTATCAATCTCGTACTTGCTTTCTTTGTTGCACGACGTTTTAGTAAATTTATTAACACAAAATCTGTAATGCAAACTATAAAGGAGAAATAAAATGATTAAAATTAATAATTTAAATAAATTTTATAATAAAAATAAATCTAATCAAATTCATGTTATTAATGATGTTTCTTTATCATTTGCAGATTCTGGATTAGTCTGTTTGCTTGGACCATCAGGAAGTGGTAAAACAACGTTATTGAACGCAATAGGTGGACTTGATAAAGTTGAAAGTGGTAGTATTTCTTATAATAGTGATACATTAACAAATGCTAAATCAGATGAATGGGATTTTATTAGAAATAAAAATGTAGGATATATTTTTCAAAACTATAATTTATTTTTAAATTTATCAGTGTATGATAATGTAATGTTTATCCTTAAAATGACTAGTTTATCGAACGAAGAAGCACATGAACGTGTTATGTATGCTCTTGCTGCTGTTGGGATTGATAAGTATAGAAAAAGACGTGTAATTCAATTATCTGGTGGTCAACAACAAAGAGTTGCTATTGCTCGTGCTTTAGCTAAATCACCAAATGTTATAATTGCAGATGAACCAACTGGTAACTTAGATGAAAAAAATACAACTGCTATTATGAGTATTTTAAAGAAAATATCTAAACATACATTAGTTATTTTAGTATCACACGAAGAAAGAATTTCACAATTTTATGCTGATAGGATAATTAGATTATCAGATGGGAAGATTGTAAGTGATGAAGTTAATAATTCAAACAATGCATATTCTTATACTGATGATAATAATATCTATCTTCAAGAATTAAAAAAAGATACATCAAATACCGATAATATTTCAATTAATTATTTTTATGATAAAGAAAAAACTGATTTGGAATTTAACGTAGTTTTTAAGAATGGTACATTATATATTGAAACAAAATCAGAAAGTAAAATTCATATAATAAATGAAACAAATGATGTCAAAATAATTGATGGAAAAAAACCTGTTATTACTAATGAAGTTATTGAAGAAGTTGATTATGATTTAAAAAAGATTGATGAATCTCATTATAAAAAGAAATCTAATATTAAATTCATCGATACAATAAAAATGGGATTTAAACGATTTGCAGATCTAAAGAAAAGAAATAAATTAATGCTTTTAGGGTTTGTATTATCTGCTATTTTATTTGTTAATGCTGCAGGTGCATTTTATTCAAACATAGTATTAGATGAATCTAAATTTATTAGAACAGGTCACAACGATTATTTGATAAATAATATTAGTGACGAAAATTTAGAAAATGTATTTAACGAATCAATTGATAATAACTTGGGTATTGTTCTTCAAAGTACTTCACTTAATTTTGAGTATACTCAATTCTCACAAACAAATTTTACGTTTTCTATAACACGTAATGATGCTAGTTTTACTCCTAAACATATTTTGAAGAGTAGTGATGTTGTATATGGTGAATTATCAGATGTAAATGGTATAGTAATTGATAAAATGGTAGCGGATTCTCTTTTAGAAAGTTATTCCTTTAAGAATGCTGGGATAAATTCATATGACAAAATAATTGGAATTCATTCGGTTAATAATAATTATTATATTTCTGGGATAATAGATAAAAAAACACCAGAAGTATATGCATCAATAGATATCCTTTTAGGGGGAAAGAACTATATTTCTTCAATTGATACAAAATATGATATTAAAAGAGGAGAAATTTATTCAAATAATGTAGATTATTTTATTGGACAAAAAATTATTATTGAAAGTAAAGAATATACTGTTGTTGGATTTGATGAATCGGTTAATATTATGAATCATCAAGATTATCTAGATTACAAATATAATAGTTATTTTTTCCAAAATTTAAATTATTTTTATTTTTATTCTTATGATAATCAAGAAACTAATGAGTTTTTTTCTGATACTTTCGGAGAAAGCACATATGAAAATTCTTATTCAAATTCTTTTTTAAATGATAAAAAATACTATGTTATGAATCAAGAGTTTATGTTAATGATTTATTTAGTTATAGGTGGTACACTTTTTGTTGCTTCTTTAGTATTTCTATATTTCATGATGAGAAGTAGTTTAATTAGTAGAATTTATGATATTGGTGTTTACAGATCTTTAGGTGTTACTAAGCGTGATATATATAAATTGTTTATCGCTGAACTATTTTTAATTTCTATTTTAAGTAGTACAGTAGGGTTTATAATTGGATACCTTACTGTTTCTTCCTCATCAAACTTATCTGGTATTAGATTACCTATACAATATGGATTGTTAGTTCTAGTAACTATTATTATCTCAAATGTATTTATAGGTTTATTACCTGTAAGAAAATTGTTAAAACTTACTCCATCAGAAATCGGAAGTAAATACGATATTTAAATTAAATTTATAGTATTATAGGACACCCCGTAAGTTAGTTCAATATAAATTGGATAGACTTATGGGGTTTTTATTATTGATTTATGGTGCTATTGTAAAATTGTGTATAATTTTAATATTGTAGTAGCTACTATTTTAAATATATATTACGGTTTATAAAGTAAAAAAAGATGTCGTTCTAAACTGACATCTTTTTCTATATTATTGGCATTTACTATTCTATATTTTCATCACAAGTGTACCATATTCTTGTTATATTACAAATTGATACAATACCTATTGTAGTTTCTCCTTCTGTGCTTGTAAAACTAAATTTAAATAAACCTTGTGAAACTTCTAAAGGTGTTACATTTTGAAATCTAGTTAATTTAGGATTATCATCTACAGCTAAACTAATAGAATCACAGGTATGATAAGTAATTAAGTTAAATAAGAAATTGTATAAATCTATTGTTTTCTCACAAGTTGAATCATCTACATAAGAAGGCAATGTTAAATTTCGAAGATATTCTCCAATTAAAGTTGTTTCATCAGCAAATACAGCAATACTTTTACAAAGTTGTGCTATATGTTTAATATTAACTTCATCTTGCGTATTAGATATTAAACTATATAAAGATGTGTCATCTTGAATAGTTGGAATAATAACATCTATTAAATGTGTATTATCTTTACCATTTAAAGAAGAAGCATCATAAAAATCTATTACAGCATCTGATAGATTCTCATTACCTTCATATGGTAAACCTCCTAAAATATTATTTTGTTGTATTGATATATTTGTAAATAATTCATCTAATGTATTTGTACAAGTTTTATCACAACAAGATCCAGCAGGCCCAGCAGGTCCCACAGGACCTTGTTCACCTGGTAATCCACAACCAGTGTCACCCTTAGGACCTTGAACACCTTGAGGACCAGTTGCCCCAGTTAAACCCGTAGGTCCAGTTACTCCTTGTAATCCTTGAGGCCCAGTAAGTCCCTGTACACCCTGTGGTCCAGTTAAACCAATAGGTCCTTGAGACCCTATTTCACCCTGAGGTCCAGCTATACCTTGAGGACCCTGAATACCTGTTTCTCCCTGTAACCCTTGTGGTCCAATTTCACCAGTAT
>JAWXUF010000030.1:0-2996 GCA_044432865.1 bacterium
ATAAAATGGACATATTATTGATTGGGTGATTTTTTGAATACATTATTAGTTCGTAGAAGAATTGCTATATTTTTTATAGCTATTTTAATTGCATTTAGTGTTATTTTTGTAAGACTTGGTTATATGACTTTTTTCTTAAGTGACTTACTGACACCAAAAGCTTATTTATCTTGGAGTAGGGAAGTTCCTATTGAAGGTAAAAGAGGAAATATATATGATAGAAATGGTGAGTTAATTGTTGGGAATATGTTATCTCCTAGTATTGCCTCAATAAATAAACAGGTTATTAATAAAGAAGAGACTGCAAGTCAAATAGCGTATATTTTAGAGTGCGATGATGAATTAATACTAAATCATTTAAATAAGAATGTTAGTGTTGAGTTAATTAAACCAGAAGGAAGAAGAATTTCCGTAGAACAAGCTGAAGCAATAATTGAATTGAATCTAGATGGTATATATGTTGTTGGAGATACAGTAAGATATTATCCTCATGATACAACACTTGCTCATACTCTTGGGTTTACTGGTATTGATAATCAAGGTATTGCTGGATTAGAGTATATGTATGATGAATTTCTTAAAGGACAAGATGGAAGTTTAAGTATTTATACAGATGCTAAAGGGAATCAAATGCCTGATATGTTAAATTATTATAATACATCATCTCAAGGTTTTGATTTATATTTAACAATTGATTTAATGGTACAATTAGTAGTTGAACGTGTAATGGATGAAGCGATTGCTAGGTACGATCCTGATAGTATGTATGTTATTGTTAATAATCCACAAACAGGAGAAGTACTTGCAATGTCTTCTTATCCAACATTTTCTCCAGCTAATTATCAAGATTATGATCAAGAAATATACAATCGTAATTTACCTATTTGGAAAAGTTTTGAACCTGGTTCTACATTTAAATTTATGACATATTCCGCTGGTTTAGAGGAAGAAGTATTTGATTTTAATGAACATTATTTTGACCCAGGGTATAAAATGGTTAGTGGTGTAAGAATAAACAACTGGAAGACAAGTGGACATGGAGATCAAACTTTTTTAGAAGTAATCCAAAATTCTTGTAACCCAGGTTTTATGGAAATTGGAGAACGTTTAGGTGTTGAAACATTTTATGATTATTTATATGATTATGGCTTTGGTCAAAAGACAGGAATAGATTTATTAGGTGAAACAAGTGGTATTATTATGAATGAGAATTCAGTTGGACCTGTAGAACTTGCTACTATGTCGTTTGGTCAAACTAATTCAGCATCTGCAATTCAAATACTAAATGCCGCAAGTGCAGCTGTGAATGGTGGATACTTAAATACTCCATTTGTATTATCAAAGATTACAGATCAAGTAGATAATGTATTACTTCAAAAAGAAACAGAAGAAATAAGACAAGTAATTTCTGAAGATACATCAACTTTAATGAGGCATGCATTAGAGAGTGTTGTTGCTTATGGTACAGGGCGTGGTGGGTATGTCGATGGCTATAGAGTTGGTGGAAAAACAGGTACAGCACAAAAGGTTGGAGAGAATGGTCAATACATGGATAACAATTACATATTATCCTTCCTTGGCATTGCACCAATGGATAATCCGCAAGTAGGTGTTTATTTAGCAATTGATAATCCTAAAAATACAATACAATATGGTGGAGTTGTTGCTGCACCTTTAGTTGGAGAAATATTATCTGAAATACTTCCTGCTCTTGGAATTAAAACAGATTATGAAAATCAATTAGAAAAAGAACTACGTTATTATATTGATCCTATTACTTACACAGTGCCAAATTTAATTGGTCAGAATAGTATTACGTATACAAAAAACTATAATATAAATTATGTTGTATTAGGTAATGGTAGTACGATAATAGAACAGTCTCCAGTAGCAGGTGAAAAGGTTGCTGAAGGTGGAACAATAATTTTATATACAGGCTAAAGTAAAACTTTAGTCTTTTTTTATTTACTAATAAATGGTATAATATTTAATAGAAATTTTCATTTTATTTAAATTGAAAAATAGCGTATTAACAACATTATTTATGGAGGTGTTATTTTGATAGTGTTAGATTTACATGGCTTAACTAAGGATGAAGCATTAAAACTTATTCAAAGAACTGTTATGGATCCGAAAAATAAAAAAGAAAAATATATTGAAGTTATACATGGATTTAATAGTGGGGACGAATTAAAGCAATTATGTTCGCATGCACGATATTTAAGATGTAAAAGAATAGAGAAGACAACTTTAAAATTACATAATCCAGGAGCATCTGTTTTATGGTTAAAAGATGTAAAATAAAGGAGAGATTATTTTGAAATTAGTATTTATTATTGGTAGTGGTGCAGTTGGTAAAATGACTGTTGGGCAAGAATTAGCAAAGATATCAGATTTAAAATTATTTCATAATCATATGGTTATAGAACCAGTTCTTGAAGTGTTTGGAGAATTTAATACAAAAGTTATTAAAAGTATGAGAGAATTAATTTTCAAAGAATTTGCATCAAGTAATAATTATGGTCTTATTTTTACATTTGTTTGGGCATTTGATATGCAAGAAGATTGGGATTATATTGAAAGCATTAAGAATATATTTGTTGATACAGAATTTTATTATGTAGAATTAGTAGCAAATCAAGAAGTTTGTTTAAAACGTAATAGTACTGAAAATAGACTATTACATAAAGCTTCTAAAAGAAATATTGAAGAGTCAAATAAAAGAAATGCAGACATGAATAGTAAATGTCGTCTTGTTAGTAATGATGGTGAAATAACATTTGAAAATTATATCAAAATAGATAATTCAAATATTGAAGCTAAAGATGTAGCATCAATTATTAAAAGTAAATTTAACTTATAAAAAAAATACATATTTAGTATTAATCTAAATATGTATTTTTTATTATATTATTTTGTAGATTGAAATATATTCTCTTTTATCATCTTTTTTTACTAAGTGATTACAATCAATATCTTCAATATGAATAATTGAT
>JAWXUF010000030.1:3096-15502 GCA_044432865.1 bacterium
AAAAAATGATATAATCTATAAAAATATAAAAAAGGGGAAAATTTATGAGTTTGAATGATAAGATTGTATTTGAAGGATTAACTTTTGATGATGTACTATTAGTACCATCAAAATCTAACGTTTTACCAAGTCAAGTTGAACTAAAAACTAATTTAACAAAAAAGATTGAATTGAATATTCCTATTGTATCAGCAGCTATGGATACAGTAACTGAATCAAAATTAGCAATTGCTATTGCTAATGTTGGTGGGTTAGGATTTGTTCATAAAAATATGTCAATTGTTGAACAAGCTCATGAAGTGTCAGTGGTTAAAGCCACTAAGGGTGATAGTGATTTATCATGTGTGGATTCTAATGGGAATTTGAGAGTAGGTGCTGCAGTAGGTGTAGCAGCTGATTTAATGCAAAGAGTTGATGCATTAGTTGAGGCTAATGTAGATGTAATTACTGTTGATAGTGCTCATGGTCATTCTGAAGGTGTAATCAATGTTATAAAAAGTATTAAAGATAAATACCCGAATCTAGATGTAATTGCTGGAAATATTGTAACAAAGGAAGCGGCTCTTGATTTAATCAATGCTGGTGCAGATTGTTTAAAAGTTGGTATAGGTCCTGGTTCTATTTGTACTACTAGAGTTGTTGCTGGTGTTGGAGTACCTCAATTAACTGCAGTTTCTGAAGTGTATGAGATTGCAAAAAAACATAACATTAGTGTTATTGCTGATGGTGGAATTAAATTAAGTGGAGATATTGTTAAAGCAATTGGTGCTGGTGCAGATTTAGTAATGTTAGGTAGTTTACTTGCTGGATGTGCTGAATCTCCAGGAGAAGTAGTTGAATTAAATGGAAAGAAATTCAAAACTTATGTTGGTATGGGTTCTTTAGCAGCTATGAAAAGAGGATCAAGTGATCGTTATTTTCAAAAAAATACTGATGCTAAAAAACTAGTTCCTGAAGGTATTGAAGGACAAGTCGCATATAAGGGAGAAATAGCTGATACTATTTATCAATTATGTGGAGGGTTAAGATCAGGTATGGGTTATTGCGGAACTCATACTATTGCAAAACTAAAAACTGAAGCGAAATTCACAAGAATTACTGGTGCAGGATTAAAAGAGAGTCATCCTCACGATGTAACAATTACTTGTGCATCTCCTAATTACGATAAATAATGGATATCATTTTAGTAGTTGACTTCGGAAGTCAATATAATCAACTTATTGCAAGAAGAATAAGAGAATTAGGTGTTTATAGTGAATTAATTTCCCGCAAGAAAATAATAGAAGAAGCTAAAAAACATAAAGATAATTTAAAAGGTATCATCTTTAGTGGTGGTCCGAAATCAGTTTACGCTGAAGATGCGTATTCTATTGATAAAGAAGTATTTAATTTAGGAGTGCCTATATTAGGTATTTGTTATGGATTACAATTAATAACTTATATGAATAAAGGTCAAGTAATCGCTTGTGATGTTAAAGAATATGGTGCTAAAACAATTGAAGTTGTAAAAGATTCAATTCTATTTAAAGATACTCCATTATCACAAAGTGTATTTATGAGTCATGGAGATAAGGTAAATGATTTACCTGATAATTATAAAATTGTTGCATCAAGCGATACTTGTAAATATGCTGCAGTTGAAAATGTAAAAGAAAATTTATATGGTCTACAATTTCATCCAGAAGTAGTACATAGTGAATTTGGTACTAAAGTACTTTCAAATTTTATTTTTAATATTTGTAATAGTGATGCTACATTTGGTATTGATAACTATAAACAACTATTAATTAACGAAATTAAAGATACTGTAAAAGATAAAAAAGTATTATTAGGATTAAGTGGTGGTGTTGATTCAAGCGTTGCTGCTGTTTTAATCCATCAAGCGATCGGTGATAACTTATTATGTATGTTTATTGATCACGGATTACTTCGTAAAAATGAAGGTGATCAAGTAATGAAAATGTTTAAGGAAGAATTTAACATTAATGTAGTTAGAATTAATTGCCAAGATAGATTTTTAGGTAAACTTGCTGGAGTTACTGATCCTGAAACTAAAAGAAAAATTATTGGAAATGAATTTGTATATGTATTTGATGAAGAATGTAAAAAACATGATGAATTTGAATTCTTAGCACAAGGTACGTTATATACAGATATTATAGAATCTGGTACTGATACAGCACATACTATTAAATCTCATCATAATGTAAATGGATTGCCAAAAGATATTAGATTTAAAATATTAGAACCATTAAAAACATTATTTAAAGATGAAGTAAGAGCGTTAGGTAAATCACTTGGATTAAGTGATGAAGTAGTTTATAGACAACCTTTCCCAGGTCCTGGATTAGGTATCCGAATCCTTGGTGATTTAACTGATGAAAAAATAAAACTAGTTCAAGATAGTGATTTTATTTTAAGAGAAGAATTTAAAAAAGCTGGATTAGATAAAACAGTATGGCAATATTTTACTGTTTTAACTAACATGAAGAGTGTAGGTGTAATGGGTGATCAAAGAAGTTATTCTTATGCTGTAGCAATTCGTGCTGTAAGTAGTATTGATGGTATGACTGCAGAGTTTTCAAGAGTTCCTTATGAGATATTAGAAGTAGTAAGTAGAAGAATTGTTAATGAAGTTCCTAATATTAACAGAGTACTTTATGATATTACATCTAAACCACCAAGTACAATTGAATTTGAATAAAAAAGAAAAACAACATTTATATAAATGTTGTTTTTTCCTTTTGTTATGAGATTATTCGTATAAGTTTGCGATTGTTTCTAATTCATCAATGATTTTAATTTTCTGAGGACAGTGTGCTTCGCATGCACCGCATGATACACATGCAGAAGGTTTTTCTCCACCAATTCTATTTTGAAAAGCCCATGTATTTGTTGGGGCATTTTCATCTACTCCGAACTTCTTATGGAAGTTCATAACTTTAAATACTTCCGGAATGTTAATTCCCATAGGACAATCCTCTACACAGTATTTACAATCAGTGCATGGAATAATTGGTTTTCTATTAAATGCATCTACTACTTGTAATAATAATTCATTTTCTTCTTTTGTAATTGGTTCCAAATTATCCATAAATGAAATGTTATCATTTAATTGTTCTAGGTTAGACATACCACTTAATACTGTAATTACATTTTCAAGTGATGCTGCATAACGTAATGCCCATGATGCTGAAGAGTCATTTGGTCTATGTTTTTTTAATAATTCCTCTGCTTCAGTTGGAAGAGAAGCTAATGTACCACCTTTAACTGGTTCCATTACTATTATTTTTTTATTATGTTTTAAAGCAATTTCATGACATTCTCTTGATTGTACATCAGCATTTTCCCAGTCATAGTAGTTTAATTGTAACTGTACAAATTCTGCTTCTGGATGTGCTGTTAGGATTGCATCAAGTACATCAGCTGAATCATGAAATGAAAATCCTACATGTTTTACTTTACCTTGTTTTTTCATTTCGAAAGCAAAATCCCATGCACCAAGTCTCATTGCTTTTTCTTCTTTTTCTTTATTCATTGCATGTAACAAATAATAATCGAAAAAATCTACTCCACATCTTTCTAAAGATACATTCAATGTTTCTAGCATATCTTCTTTACTATTGATGTAGTTTGTACCTATTGGCATTTTATTTGCTATTTGATATTCATCTCTTGAATATCTTTTTGAAACACATTCCTTAAATGCTGCCTCAGATTGTCCTCCTGAATACACATATGCTGTGTCAAAGTATGTAAAACCTTTCTTGAAAAAATTATCAACCATTTCATTAACTTGTTCTAAATCATTACCACCATTCTTTTGTGGTAAACGCATTAATCCAAAACCTAATTTTTTAAAATTTTCGCCCATGATAAATCTCCTTTTCTATTAATACTTGTAATTATAAACAAATATTTTATCTAATACAATGTAAAATTAAAAAATAATTTGTTTTTAGTTAAGTAAAGTGATATAATTAATAAAATTAGTTGAATAAGGAGAACAATGATGAAAAAGTTGGTTTATAATGATGAAAGTTTTTATTTTGAGTGTAATGGTGAATTATTTGATGTTGTTGCTTTAAATGATGAAATAATTGAGATTCCATATTATTATAATATTCATTCACACCTTGGAGAAAATATTTACAAAGATATTTCTGGTGATGACTGGACTATTCAAAAATATTTAAACCATACGTTTAGTGTATGTGATTCGATGACTAAAGAGGAATTAAGTATTAAAACTGCAGAAAGTTTTAATCAAGTAATTGAAGCTTCAAAGGAAAACTTAATTGCTGGGATATGTGCTTCTAGAAGTGCAGAGGTATGTGAAAAGTATAAGTTTAATAACTTAGCTGGATATCCAATCATGAAGGTAGAAAGAAGAAGCGAATATTTAAATAGTGGTATTGATGGTTTCTTAAACTATAAAAAACAATATGAATCAGATAATTGTATTGTTGGTATTTCAATTCATGCATTGTATTCTAACACTGCTAAGGAATTAGAATTTGCTAGACAATGTGTTGAACATGGAGCTGGGTTTGTAACTATACATATATCTGAGGATTTAGAAACAAGAGCACAGGAAATTGAAATGTATAATGCAAAACCATTAAAAACATTAGAAAATTTCGGATTATTATCTGATAAAACTATTATTGTTCATTGTGGTCATTTAGATCAAGATGATTTTGAATTAGCAAAAAAATATAATGTTACTGTTGTTTTATGCCCTATATCAAATGTATTTTTAAATACTAGAATTGTTGATGTTTACACACTAGATGAACTTGGAATTAATTGGTGTATTGCAACTGACGGATTAGCTACAGGGAGAAGTTTTTCTATGGAGGAACAATCGTTATTGGTAAAAAAAATATTTAAAGAAATAACTTTTGAAGAGTTATATAAAAGATGTACAATTTCACCAATGAAGTTTTTTGATGGTTTAACTAGTGTTAGAGAAACAATTAAAATTAAAGTTTCATGTAATTCAAAAGAAGAGTTATTTGAAAATATTATTAGAAAAAATTATGTAGTTGTATAGAAAGAGGTTTATATGTTATATATGTTTGATTTTGATGGTACTATTGTTAATAGCAAAGGTATTACTCGAAAAACAATTGTTAAGTTTTTAAATGAAAATGATATTAAATTTGATGAAGAAGAAATGTTTAATAAAGTGTTCAATTCTTTTGAAGATATGATGAGTAGTTTTCATGAGCGATATTTCCCTGCTATTACATTAGAAAAATTTTATGATAATGTAAATGTTGGAACTATTTCTGAATACGTACTTTTAAAGCCTAAAGAGTATTTCTTAGAATATCTAAGTACTTTAGAAGGTAAAGTTATTATTGCTACGAGAAATGATCAAAGAGTAATTGATGCTTGGCTTAAAGCTTCTAATTTAGATATTGAAGTGATTGCTGAAGAAAAAATTAATGTTAGAAAAGATACAATTGAATTTTATGATGTTATGGCAAACATGTTTAATGTTGAAAAAAGTGAAATGGTTTTATTTGAAGATAATGCTAAAAATATTGAAGCAGCAAATAAAGCAGGTGTAAAAGCTGTTGGATTATTTGCTGAACAAAATGAAGAAAGATTAGAAATGATCAAAGAGAATAGTGTGATTGTAATTAATGATTACGATGAATTAATTGGTAAAAATATTGTTTAGAAAGAGTGATTCAAGTGGAAGAAGTAAAAACTCATCAAAGAAGAGTTAGATATAAAGGGACTCATCCTAAAAAATTCAATGAAAAATATAAAGAGCATAACCCTGAAAAATATAAAGAAACAGTTGATAAAGTAATTAGCAAGGGTAGTACGCCAGCTGGTATGCATATATCGATAATGGTAAATGAAATACTTGATTTCTTTAATATTCAAGAAAATCAAAATGGTCTTGATGTTACATTAGGGTATGGTGGACATACTTTAGAGATGTTGAAAAAATTGAATAACACTGGTCATATGTACGCTTTAGATGCGGATCCTATTGAGTTTGAAAAAACTACAAAAAGAATTTCTGGATTTGGATATAAAAACTTTACTCCAATTAATATGAATTTTGCTAATATAATGGAACTAAAGAAGTATGATGTTAAATTTGATTTTATACTTGCAGATTTAGGTGTATCTTCGATGCAAATTGATGATCCTTCCAGAGGTTTTAGCTATAAACATGATACTACTTTAGATTTAAGACTTGACCCTACAAAAGGTATCAGTGCAAAAGAGAGATTAGAAAAAATTAGTTTATATGAATTAGAAGGTATGCTAGTAGAAAATGCTGATGAACCAAATGCTTTATGTATCTCTGAGGCGATCGTAAATGAAGTCAAAATGAATAAAACAATTGAGACAACAAAACGTTTAAGAGAGGTAATAGAAGAGGCTCTTTTTAATAAGTATAAAACTGTTGAAAAAGAGACTATTAAAAAAACATGTCAAAGAGTTTTTCAAGCAATCAGAATCGATATTAACGAAGAGTATGAAGTTCTATATGAACTTCTTGAAAATCTTCCTAATTTACTTAATCCAGGTGGAAAAGTTGCCATTTTAACATTTCACTCAGGAGAGGATAGATTAGTAAAAAAGGCATTTAAGCGACAACATAAAATCGGATTATACTCGCAAATAAACGATGAAATAACCTTACCGAGTAAAGAAGAATGCTTTAAAAACCCAAGAGCTAAATCAACTAAAATGAGATATGCTATTAAATAAAAATGAAATAACGTCATAGATAAGCCATTTTTTATCATATGACGTTATTTTTTTATTTTATATTTGAATTAATCAAAGATAAAAATCGAAAAAAATGTCACAATGTACACAAAACACCAGAAATATTGTCTAAATGTAGTAAAATGTGTTATAATACTACATAAAATAAAGAATAGGGAGTTGTTAATATGAATAATAATAAACCAGCTGAAGAAATTGCATTTAGTAGAGATGGAAACGGAAATGTTTCTGTATCTGAAACTAGAGTGATGGCGCAACCTACAACAGTAAGTGCATCAATCGAATTAGAAAATCACTTGATAAGAGCAAGATCTGGAGATCAAAACTCAGTACTATTTTTAATAAATTATTACTGTAATAGAGCAGATCATTTAAATGCTTTATTCTTTTTTAAATTATTAATTAATTTTGATGAAAATACGTTAAAAAGATATTACTATAGTTTTACTAAAGTATCATTAACAAAAGTTACTTTAAACTATTTAATTGACTTAACTATAAAAGGTCATGAAGAATCTTTACTTAAACTAGATGAGATTATTTTAAATGAACAATTAAACTTTTTATCTCATGAAGATAAAAGAGCTTTATACCTAAAGTTATATGCAAGTAATATCATTTATTTTAATGAACAATTAGCAGATATTTTGTTTGCTGAAGGAGATTATGAGAAAGCTCAAAGTTTATATGAACAAGCTATCTCATATGAAAGTTTACTTAACTATCAAAATATTGCAGACATTTATTATTTCCATGCTAAAGTACCTAATTTAGAAAAAGCTTTTGAATGCTATTCAATGTGTAATACTGTTCATGCTTTATATTGCTTAGGTCAAATGTATGAATTTGGTCACGGGGTAGAAAAAAATATTCATGATGCATATAATTGCTATATGGATTGTATTGCTAATGGATATGAAGATGCAAAAATTAATTTATTAAATATTATTATTGATGAAACAAGTGAGTATTATAACCCTGATTTAGCTTTCCAATATGCTTCTGAAACATCAGAAATTAACATTGTTAGTAACTTTTTCTTAGGTCAATGTTATTTAAATGGAGTTGGAACAGAACAAGATAATAGAAAAGCTTTTAACTATTTCTTAAGAGCTTCAGTTAGTAGAGAACCATTACATCAAGAGTATTTAGCGGATTGTTATTTAGAAGGAATCGGTATAAACAAAAATGTTGATAAAGCATTAGATATTTATAATGGTCTTGAATCAACTCCTGAATTAGATGTTAAATTATTAAAATGTTATACTGAATTAGGTGATGACCAACAAACATTCGTTTATTTATGTAAAGTTGTAAATAAAGACTTATCTAATCCTGAATTACTTGTTAAATTAGGTAGATATTATTTAGAAGGTGTAGTTGTTACTGCAGATAAAGAACTTGCTTATAAATATTTACAGGTTTCTGCAAACAAAGGAAATGAAGAAGCGTTATTTATTTTAGCGTATGAATATTTACAAGGTGGAGTAGAGTCTAGAAAAAGACAAGCAATTACTTGGTTTGAACAATTAGCTGAAAAAGGTTTATATGAGGCTATTGAGTTTTTATTTAACTACTACAAAACTTCAAACAAAGACTTAGCGTATAAATATGCACTTAAATTACAAAAATATAATGATGTTGCAGTTTTAGAATACTTAGCTAAAAACAGTCTTACTGTTAATGCTGAAGAAATAAATTTAGTTGATGCATTTGAATTTAATAAACAATTACTTGCTTCAGGTGATACTACTGTAACTAAATTAATTGGTGATTTCCATTTCCAAGGATTAGCTGTTACTAAAGATTCTGCAGAAGCGTTCAAATATTATTCATCAGCAGCAGCTGCTGGAGATGCAGAAGCTTTATATTCAATTGGAAATATGTATGAAAATGGTATTGATGTTACTAAAAACTTATCAATGGCATACAAATATTATGTTGATGCAGTAAAAAATGGAAGTGTTGATGCTCAGTTTGCATTAGCTAATTTCAATGAAAATGGTATTTATGTTGCTGTTAATTATGAAGCAGCATTTGAAATGTATAAAAAATTGTCTGAAACTGAATCATATGCTATGTTTAAATTAGCTGAGTTCTATGAAAAAGGACAAGGTTGTACAAAACATATGAACAAAGCAATTTCTCATTACCAAAAAGCATTAGATCAAGGTGAATTCTTTGCTGCAATTAAACTTGCTAAAATGTATGAAGAAGGTAATGGAGTAAAAAGAGATTATCAAAAAGCCTTAAACTATTACAAACAAGTTTCATCTCATAATGGTGAAGCTCAATTAAATATTGGTAAATTTTATCAAAATGGTTTTGCAGTAAAAAAAGACTTAGGTGAAGCTATGAAGTATTATAAAATGGCTGCTACTACAAATGTTGAAGCTCGCAAAATTTTAGGAGATATCTTATGCGATACAAAATATGGTGTAACTGATTATGAAGCTGCAGTAGTTTTATACGAAGGTGCTATTGCAATGCGTGAATCTATTACATTCTGTTCACTTGCAAATTGTTACTACAATGGAACTGGTGTTCCACAAAATTATTCAAAAGCGTTCGATTTATATGGTATAGCAGTTAGAACTGGTGATGTAAATGGAGAATTCGGATTAGGTAATTGTTATTACTACGGTAATGGTGTTGAAATGAATCATGGTGAGTCATTCAAATACTATTTATCAGCATCTCAAAATAACATTATTGAGGCGTATTCACAATTAGGATCAAGCTATGAACATGGTCATGGTGTTCCTAAAGATATTGTTAAGGCTATTGAATACTATAAATTCTGTGAAAACGAATCATCAGAAGCTAAATTTAAACTTGGTGAGATTTATTTAGATGGTTTATATGCGGAAAAAGATGTTGTTAATGGATTAAAATTATTACATAGATCAGCAGATGAAAATCATATTAAGTCTATTTTAAAATTAGCTGAATATTACACAGAAGAAAACAATAAAAAGTCTTTAATTAAAGCATTTAATTTATATAGAAATGCTGCAGTTTGTGGATCAAAAGAAGGTAAAAAAGCGTACGCATTATGCCATTATTTTGGTAGAGGAACTGCCATTAATGAGGCTTTAGGTTGTGAACTTTTATCTGAAGAGTTATTCGTAACTGATCCAGAAGCAAGATACTATTTAGCATGTTATAGCAGAAAAAATATTAATAATCCGAATGAAATTCAAGACATTATTACTCATTTAGAGTATGCAGCTGATAATTTCTATCATCCAGCAATTTTTGATTTAGCAAATTTATACTTTGACGGTGGATTTATAAATAAAGATTTATCTAAAGCGTTTGAATACTACTCAATGTTAGAAAATGATGAAAATAGAGATGTTCTATTTAGATTAGCATTTTTCTATAAAAATGGTGTTTGCTGTAGAAGAGATAGACAAAGAGCTATCGAAATATATGAAAAATTAGAAGCTAAAAATGATATTGAAAGTTCAATTTCTCTTGGTGAAATTTTCTATATCCAAGGTGAATATGAAAAAGCATTTAAATCATTTGAAAAAGCGTCTGAAGCGAAAGATCAAAAAGCATCTTATTACCTTGCTCTATGTTATTTACATGGAAATGGTGTTGGTCAAGATATAAAAATCGCATTAAAAAAAGTGGAATCTTTAGCAAAATCTGGTTTTGCTGACGCACTAAATTTATTAGGTGAGATTTATTCAGAAGGTGATTTATACAAACAAAATTATCAAAAAGCAATGAAATATTACGTTCAAGCTGAGCAAGCTGGAAGTGAAAAAGCTTTAATAAATATTGCTAAATGTCATTTATTAGGACAAGGCGTTCAAATAAATTCTAAAGAAGCGTTCAATATTTATGTAAAAGGTAGTAATAAATTAAATGCTGAGGCGATTAATAAATTAGGTGAAATGTATGAGGCTGGAAATGTTATATTCCAAGATATCGAAAAAGCATTCAACTATTATACTCAATCTTCATCATTAGGTAATGACAATGCTAGTAAAAATCTAGGTAAAATGTACTACGATGGAGTATTCGTAGAAAAAGATGTTGAAAAAGCATGTGGATACTTTATGGAAGCTCATGAAAATGGTGTTAAAGAAGCATCTGCATATTTAGCAGATTGTTATTACAATGGATTTGGTGTTGAGAAAAATTATTTCAAAGCATTTGAATTATTCAATTTATCATCTGATTTAACTATAAGTAAAAACAAAATCGGTGAGTGTTATGAAAATGGATTTGGTGTTGAGAAAAATCGTGAAATAGCAGTTAAATTCTATAAAGAAGCATCAGAAACTAACGTTGATGCGCAATACAATTTAGCTAGAATGTACGAAACTGGTGTAAGTGTTATTGAAGGTGAGCCAGAAATTATTGATTTAAATTTAGCTAAGATGTATTATGAGCGTGCTGCTGCGTACGGTCATGTGTTAGCACAAGATGCACTTACAAAAATTAAGAGTGTACAATAGGAAAGTGAGAGTGAATTAAAATGTGGAAAACGTTATGTTATGAAGTTAGTGGTTCATTAAAAGAAGATAATTCTCTTCCATGCCAAGATAAAACGATTGCAACAAATATTGATGAAGTAAATGTTATATGTTTATCTAGTGGTGACGTTAGTTCGAAAGTATCTCACTTTGGTGCTGACTTAATTACAAAAATTAGTTCTGAATATTTTTCTAAAAATTTTGATACGTTACATGCACTTGAAACGCAAGATTTAAACTTAAAACTTTATACATTTTTACATGAAAATGTAACAAAACATGCTACATCTATGAATGTTAATTTTACGGATTTAGCTGCTACTATGTGTATTGTTGCAGTTAAAGGTGATAAATATATATCTTGTTCTCTTGGGGATAGTGTTGTATGTTGTTTTAAAGAAAAGAAGATTAGAGTAATGTTATCTAATACTAATGTTGATTTAGCTGCTAAATTTGTAACATCTGAAAATGCATTAGGTGCAATCAAAACAGAAGTTGGAATATTAAAAGGTATAAATGGTTTTGCTATGGTATCAGCAGCTACAGCAAAATGTCTTCATTTTAAGTATCCAGACTCATTTTCAATGATAATGTCTGAATTAATAAAGACTACAGGTGCAATTTCTGAAGCAGAGATGTTTGAACATATCACAAAAGTATGTGAAACATTTGTTGTTCATAAGAATGATAAAAATTGTAGTGTTGCAATAATGTCAGCACCTAAATGTGCATCTAGATATCATGCACTTAGCAATCTAGAAAAATTAGTATTCTTAAAATTGTCGACTCATGATGAAAATTCTCTTCCTAGAGTTAAAGATCTAGATAATATTTTATATATAATCGATGATGGTAAGAGTGTAACGCAATTAACTGAAATATTAAAAATATCTGAAACAAATGTTAAAAAGAAACTAGAAATACTTGTTAAAAATAACATTTTATCGTTAAATTCTTCAGATGTTTATAAAAAAATTAATTAAATTTTATATGAAGGAACTCACTTTGTTGTGAGTTCTTTTTTTTATTTAAAATAATTAAATACTTTTATAATGCCATTTATTTAACTATATTTTTAAAGCGTTTTTATAATAAATAAAAATATAGAAAAAATTACTTTAAATAATAAAAAAATGTCATTTTTTCGT